>CAIUUK010000046.1 GCA_903902315.1 uncultured bacterium
CCCTTTAGGGGCTAGGGGTTGTTTTTTTAATCTGCAATCGAATATTTCTCGCAAAGTTCGTCTTCTTCCAATGCGTCAAGGATTTCGTCGATAACGGCTTCAGACTCTACACCACCATACCAAAAGTTGTTTGGGTGGATAACCATAACCGGACCTTGAGAACATACATTCAGACAAGCAGTTGTGCTAATTGCGATGTCTAATCCACGATCAGAAGCTTCTTCTGAAATGTACTGAAGCAAATCTGTTGCTCCTTTTTTGTTACACGCACCTTGTGCGTCACCGGCAATTCTGAACGAGTTGCATACTAAAATGTGATAATCTGGCTTTTTCATAAAAATAATTTTTTCTGACGACCCCTAGCCCCTAAAGGGGAACTAAGTTACTTCGTCTCTGTTTTATAATTGTGTGGTAAATGTTGTCTTTAAGCCCCTTTAGGGTAGGGTGTCCAATATGATGTTCTCATTTTCATCCTGCTTTCTTGAGCTGTTTTGTACGCAACTGCACAAGATTAGGAGACAAATTCTTCTTTGCCCAGATTTCTATTTCCCCAATGCGTTTGTCTTCTAATGCAACTTTAAAATCAAACCTTTGGGCCTGTTTTTCATTGATTAATCGTGTGTAAATTGGTACAAATAAAACATATGGAGTTACACCATTGAGTTTATTTGCAGACTTACGAGCCTTATATCTGCCAAAGATTGATTCAATAATATCAGAAGAGTTGTTGTGTGCAACCACATTTGATCCTAACAGCATCATTTCTTTTCTAAGAAATTCAACAATACATTTTCCTAATTCAATCATTCGCAAGTTACCGCGCAAGAGATTTTTTTCTATTACTCTTTCACATTCGCAAATTGTTGTTTTTGATAATCCATTGTGCTTGCAAATAGATTCAATTTTCTCTATACACTTCGTAACATCCGACAACTCATCTATCAGAGACGCATTTGCAGGTATAAAGGAAAATACTTTTCGTTCAGTTTCATTCAGCGTATGATAGATGTCAAGCATTTTAGATGACCATTTAACCCAACTCGAAAGGTTGATAAAACGAGCAATGGTGCGCTGAGTCGGAGGAAGCAAGTATGCTATCTTCTTCATATTGTACTTAAACTTCGACTCACTCATCAACTTAACATACTCTTTAAAGTCTGATTTTTCCTTATATGTTCTTTCCAAATACATTCCTAAAGAATGGCTAATGTCGTGCTGATGTCTCAGTTGGGCACATCTTACTCCTTTTTTCATGATTGAAGCATTATCGCTTATTACATATCGTGGGTCATGTCCTACCTTTTCACTAGTCTTACGAAGTTGTGCTGCAACACCCTCTCCATTCCAACTTTCTGCCACTGCTATATCAAGCACACATACATCCCCGCAATTCAACGGCCTACCTTGATGTTCAGCTGGCACTCCGAGTGTAAGTAGCAACTTTTCACTTCCTATCATCATGCTTTCATCAACAACACCGGCATAATCAACATTTTGTAACGGAACTCCAGCCGTTTCATAAACCTGCAATCCACACTTTTTAATCCAATTCTCAATCGTATTATAACAAGGAATTGTGCCTAAAAGACCATCAAAAGTATCGTTTATTACACTTAAAATTTCCACGACTGAACGCAATCCACAATTAACCCGTGTGTAAAGTAAAGTACTTAATCTGACAGTAAGTTCAGAATATTTATGTCGCTCGATAGGTTCGAAAGTGATTGTTCTTGTTCTTTGCTCAACGTGATTATCCGTGCGTCGTTTTTTTTTAGTTCTTTTTGTAATTTGACAGTTTTTAATTTTGACTTCTCTAATTTTTGAGATAGTTTCTTATTCTTCTTCTTTGACGTTAAAAGTTCGGTTTTTAAACGTGCATTTTCAGTTTCAATATTAGTCTTATACATTACTATAAATTTATGGATTAAACCATAAATGTACTAATAATCAGCGAAATAAACAAATAATTTCGGTTAATAAAATAACAATAAAACTAAAAAGTTGCTCCTCGTTTACACAACGAAAACGGTATACTTTTATTCTCAACTTTGAGAACATCATATTGGACACCCTACCTTTAGGGGTTAGGGGTTATCAATTGTTCTACACACCCATCCATAAAAGTATTTCCGGCTTTCGGGGCGTTTTTTCACTATGGAGATGTAGCGGGCAATTTTGGCAACGGTAAAGGCAGCCAGAAAATGATCGGGGTCGAAGGCGTTGAGTTTGTCTAAGGTAGCAGGACCAATCACGCCATCGGCTTCGGCTTCCACCACCAGTTGCGCAAGCGAAGCCGAGGTGCGTACGCCGGCGTTCACTCCAAAGTCGAAAATGGAATCGGCAACCAGTTGGTTTTCTATACTGTCGGCACAGAGCACATCCCAGTAGTTTACCTGATAAAAACTGCTGACATCATCCTGCAGTTCGTTGTCTTTTTCCAGATTAGCGGGAAAGCCCGACTGTGTTTTAGCCAGGTCTACCCGCACCCAGCCTTCCCATTTGCTGTGAATATGGCGTGCCACGCCTTTGTAGGTTTCGCCTC
>CAIUUK010000047.1 GCA_903902315.1 uncultured bacterium
GTCACATTCCTTTGATCTCTTCCCATTTTGCACGAGGACACTTGTTTGGCCAGTTCTTCCACATTCCCTGATTTCGATAAACAGGAAATTCTTCTTTTTCAACCCAATGAAGTTTTGAATCATCTGTGATGTGAGTTGTGAATTCTTTACCATTCAAATGGTCAATCTCGTGCTGAACTATGCGTGCAGTGTAACCCGAATATTCTTCCTCCACGATTTCACCTGTCCTAGTCCATGCACGGATTTTGATTTTGACTGGACGTGATACGACACCGCAAACACGGCTGGTTGAAAAACAACCTTCATACCATTCAGCTTCTTCCTTTGACTGCCAAATGATTTCAGGGTTAATGTAAAGTCGCAAATCACCAACTGGACCACCTTTACCGTCAGCGATAACGTCAACGAGAATGATGCACTTCGAAATGCCTATCTGCGGTGCAGCCAGACCAACAAGCGTCGGTTTTTCACGTTCTATCTGTTCGCCGTAAGCGACAGTGAGCATGTCCTCGATTTCCTTTTCTAATTCAGCTGTTCCAATATCTTTCAATTCTACAGATTGCGCAACCTGAACAAGAATCGGGCTATTAGGTGGCACAAATTTGTCTAGTTTAAGTGTATTCATATAGTTTTTCTTTCTCAAATGAGAGTAACATAAATAGGTTAAACTGCATACTTATAAGCACAACTAAAAAACCAGTTTTCACTGGTCTTTTTACTCTATAAACGTAATCGCCTTTCCCTTCTTTCCGGCACGGCCAGTACGACCGATACGGTGGATGTAATCTTCATAAGTAGCGGGTAGATCGTAGTTGATGACATGGGTGACATCCGAAACATCAATACCGCGAGCAGCAACGTCTGTAGCAACGAGAACCTGGAGACTGTTCTTTTTGAACATATCCAAAGCGCGCTGACGGTGAGACTGAGTTTTATTACCATGAATAGACTCTGACTTGAAACCGCGAGCAACAAGGAGTTCTTTCAGACGTTCAACACCATGCTTTGTTTTTCCAAAAATAAGGACCTTTGAAAAGTCAGCTTGCGTGAGGAGATCGTGAAGTACATCAACTTTATTTTTTCCTGGAGTAACACGAACAATGTCCTGATCAACACTCTTTGATGTATCACTTGTCTTTACTGAAATTGAAACTGGACTCTTCAAGAAGTCTTTGATGAGAACTTGGATATCGCTAGACATAGTAGCTGAGAAGAACAATGTCTGACGATCTGGTGCCATCTTGCTCATCATGAAACGCATATCATGGATGAATCCCATGTCGAGCATGCGGTCTGCTTCGTCAAGAACAACGGTCTTTGTATGTGCGAGGTCGAGGGCTTTACGTTCCTGAAGATCTTTGAGGCGTCCTGGTGTACCTATGACGAAGTTATATGAACGGCGAAGTCCTGAGAGCTGTTTGCCCATAGGAGAACCGCCGACACAAACAACTGAAAAGATAGCGAGCATGTTTGCGAAACCACGGAGCTCGTCGTCGATCTGTGTTGCAAGTTCGCGAGTAGGAACCATGATGATGATTTTCTGTGTGCGATCTTTGAGGACTTTATCTATGAGTGGTATGAGAAATGCTGCGGTCTTACCTGTTCCTGTATTGGCGATACCGACGACATCCTGACCTTTGAGGACATGAGGAATGGCGCGATCTTGAATAGGAGTTGGGTTGACGTAACCTTTTTTGACGATATTAGCTTTGAGTTTTTCATCTATGAGAAAATCAGTAAAAGCATGTTCGGGTTTGAAAACTGCGACCTCTTCAGTGATGACAGCTTTGTTGACGAATTTAGAAATGTCACGAAATGACTTCTGAGCAAAACCTCCGCGGCCTCCACCGCGATTTCCGCCACCCTTGAAACCACCTGTTTTTGGTCCAGCTTTGTAACCGCCACCTTTGTAGCCACCGCCACCAAAAGATGACTTGCCTTTATATCCTCCGCCAAATGAAGGGCGATCACCATGAGAGCCATGTCCACCGAAAGAAGATTTGCCTTTGTAACCAGCACCAAATGAAGCAACACTAGAAGGGCGTGGACTATTAGCAAAACCTGTTCCAGGAGTGCTGGTTGTCTGATATTTCTTTATCTGAGGTTTGCCGAAAGAAGGATTAGCAAAACGCTTTGGTCCGCCAAAAGAAGGCTTACCACCAAAAGATGACCCACCAAATTTCTTTGCATGAAAAGGACGCCCGCCTGTTGGGCGGTGTGAAGCTCCTCCTGCTTTATGTGGTCCACTAGAACCTTTAAAATCTTTACCGGGCATGTTGTTTAAGTCCTATAACAATATACTATGTAGGCGAAAATGTCAAGGAGTTTGAATTTTATCGTTTCTTTAGCTAAATTTTATCATTTTTTGATCAATATTTTATCAGAATTTTATCGCAAACATTTACAATACGTTTGTGGTGGACTATCCAACCACCCGTGGGCCCGTGGAGCGGTCTCTGGACTCGCCTAGTCAGCCGAGTCTTACGGGTTCAACTCCCGTCGGGTCCACCATAATTATTAGTCTAACCGTGGATAAATACGGAACTTGACACGAGTCATCTCAAAGGAATATACTTGAAACACTGACTAGGCGAGACCGGAACCAAAAGAACCTGTACGCTCAACAAAACTCGCTTCGGCGGGTTTTGTGTTTATACAACCTCCCCTCCCGCCACATACCCTGTGGTCCAACAGAGCTGTAGCGAATATCCTCCAGACGGACGGTTGATGTGCAGCAAATCACCGGTGACATAAAGATTCTCAATAACTTTTGATTTCATTGTTCTCATATCGATTTCGTCAAGCGAGACACCACCATCAGAAACGACTGCTCTATCATCGCCCATGAGACCGGCTATTGTAACTGGTAACGCTTTCAATAGTCGTACAAGTCTTTTACGTTCTTCGACTCTGACATCATTCACTTGTTTGTTTAAGTCGACTAAATCAATTTGGCTGATGAGAAATTCAACACCTTTAGCCATACCAGCAGCCGGCACAATTTCACCAAGAACATTCTTGAGTATCTTATTTTTATTTCCATCGAATACACCGATGATACGCTTTTCAAAAGCCCCAAGGTCCTCAGTTGGAAAAGGATCGATAGCTGCAGTGACGGTTCCAGCCGGAAGCAGATCAGCGACAGTAGAAGCACTATTGAGTATAAGCGGTCCAGACAAACCAAAATGAGTAAAGAGAAGTCGGCCCTTTTTTGAAAAATTCTTCACACCATCGACATAAAAATTGATTTTCATATCTTCAAGGGTGATGCCGGCGAGTTTTTTAACCCATTCGTCTGCAACGGCGAGTGGCACTATCGAAGGAGTTGGTGCAACGACAGTGTGTCCAATATCACGAAGCCAATTGAATCCATCACCAGTTGAGCCAGTTTCCTGATGTGACGCACCACCAGTAGCAAAAATAAATTTCTTGGCAAAGTATTCTTGCTCTCCGTCTGGTCCACTACAATTAACTGAAGTGATAATCTTTTTACCAAGACCACCATTCACCTCGTTAACATTAATCTTAATCACTGGCGAACCAGTTTTAATGATTACTCCGCCTTCTTTCACATATTTTTCAAGCACATTATAAACATCCAACGCCTTGTGGCTCGCTGGAAATGCACGCTTTCGCTCTTCTATGACCAAAGGCAAACCTCGAGATTGGAAAAAATCAAACGTATCTTTAACGCCAAATTTTTCAAAGGCAGAAAAGAGGAATTTGCCAGCGTCACCATAATGCTTCAAAAGTTCGCGAGTATCGTATTCAGCGTTGGTAATATTACAGCGACCTCCGCCGGTAATTTTGAGCTTTTCGCCGAGCTTTTTATTTTTCTCAAGCAGAAGAACTTGCCCACCAAAATTACTCGCACCTTTTCTGGCTTTTTTCATGACCTCAGCCACACACCCAGCAGCCATGAGGCCAGAGGCTCCACCTCCTATTACGATTACATCATAGATATTTGAATTCATCTGTTTACAATTTAACCCAGTGGCGAATTTGCTAATTCGTGATTACTATTTACTTTATGCAGCCTGCGTTCCTGGTTCTATAGAACTATTTGGTTCCAAAAGTGAGAAATTTCCTTTGTCATCTGAAATGGCAAAAAGCATACCATTACTTTCAAAGCCCTTTATCATACGAGGTTCGAGGTTTGTGACGAACATACATGTTTTGCCGACCAGTACAGCAGGATCTGGAAAATACATTGAAATACCAGAGACAATCTGACGCGGAGTTGAAATACCTTCAATGCTCTTCTCAGTAAAATCAACTGACAGTTTAATCAACTTATCAGTCTCAGGAATCTTCTCTGCTGACAAAATTTTGCCAGCTCGAATCTCTATTTTTTTGAAATCATCGTATAAAATCATAATGCTATGAGTCTACGCTATTATGACGTCATTTTCAAATACATCCAAAACTTTCTATTGACAGACCGTATAAAAGTACTACATTTAATA
>CAIUUK010000048.1 GCA_903902315.1 uncultured bacterium
ACTATTAGTACGGCATCAAATACTGTATTTTCCAACTCCAACTTGCCGGCTTCTACTTTAGTCAAATCCAAAATATCGTTAGCCAGCAACAATAAACTATTACCAGCATCGACTGCCATTTTGAGATAAGTTTTTTGTGTTACATCAAGAGTGGTATTAGACAATACCTCTTGCGAACCTAATATTGAATTAAGTGGGGTACGAATTTCATGACTCATCATGGCCAAAAATTGCGATTTGACTAAATTTGCATGTTCGGCTTGTTCTCGCCCCAAATTTAATGCAGTCTCCGCTTGTTTAGCATGGGTAATGTCACGCGTCACACCCATAAAGTTGGTCACTTGTTTTTTTTCATCGAATATTGGTATGATCGTCAAGTCATTCCAAAAAATCGTTTTGTCTTTACAATAATTAAGTATTTCACCCAAAAATGGCTCTTTAATTTCCAAGGCTAAACGTATCTCGTTTTTCGTCTTTTCATCTGTTAACGGACCTTGAAGAAATCGACAATTTTGTCCATAAATGTCTACAGGGGTATACCCGGTAATGGCTTCAAAGGCGGCGTTAGCCCAGACAATGTTACATTGTTTATCGGTGATAAGAACACCTTGAGTAATTTTTTGCAGGGCAACATCACTTAACCGTAATTTATTTTCAGACTTTTTAAGATCTGTTATATCAATACATGACCCGATATAACCCAAAAAGACCCCCTGATTATCATAACGAGGAACGCCGTTATCTGTTAACCAGCGATATTCACCATCAAAACGGAGCAATCGGTATTCCATCGTAAAGGACTGATGCGCATCAAACGCCGAAATATAAGTATCCAGACATCTTTGAAGGTCATCCGGATGAACCGCTTCGGCCCAACCATTTCCCATTTCTTGCTCCAGCGTCCGACCGGTAAAATTCAACCAGACTTGGTTGAAGTAATAACAAAGCTTATCAACCCCAGCAATCCAAATCAGTACCGGCGCACTATCAGCCATTTCACGAAAACGACTTTCACTTTCTTTTAAAGCTTCTTCAATCTGTTTACGAGCAGTAATATCACTGATAAAACCATACCAAAGAGTGCCGCCATCGGCTTCACGCTCGGGCATTGAGTTACCATGTAACCATCGCTGATCGCCATTATCAAAGATAACCCGATACTCTTGATCCCAAGGCGTTAACTCTTGAGCAGATTTCTGTATAGACGTGACAATATTGTTATAGTCATCAGGGTGAATCAATCTAAATACCATCGCTGCATCAGAAATTATATCCTCCGGACTTGTGCGATATATGTCACGCATCCCTTCGCTGGAATAAGGAAAAGAGCAACTACCATCGGGACGCATGCGAAATTGATAAACAACACCAGGCACACGACTGGTTATTTTCTCAATATGATTGATGACTTCTTCTCGAGCGACCTCTATTTTCTTCAGTGAAGTAATGTCTCTTACCACACCAATAAAGCCGATTTCACCCTCAGCCAACAATTCGGTAATGGACAAATCCATAGGAAAAACCGAATCATCTTTACGCAAGCCTTGTAATTCTCGTACACGTCCAATAATATTTTTTTCGCCGAACTCGAGGTGCTTTTTAAGATAATGATCATGAAAAATTTGATAAGGCTCAGGCATCAATATGTTGATATTGCAGCCAAGAACTTCTTTAGCTTGATAGCCAAATATACTTTCTGCAGAGTGACTAAATAAAGTAATCAAGCCTTTAGTGTCAATAACAATAAGACCATC
>CAIUUK010000049.1 GCA_903902315.1 uncultured bacterium
ATTTATGATAGCCTATATGAATATTTTAAACCAGATAGTATTCCGCAGGCCGTTGTAATTCTTGCAAAGTATCAGTATCAGTCGGCTTTCGTAGCCGATCAAGAGATTAATCTCGTATCGTGTTTAACCGAAATTATGGTGGATTGTGAGATTGTATAAGATGAATTATTGGGAGATATGCTAGAATGCATTCTAAGAATTGTGTTGATGCTTTGGCTGGGCTTACTTTGAAAGAAGATGTTGTGAAAGATTTAATAGAGAGGGTATATAAACAATTAGTTTCAGCAATGCCAACAGAGTCCAAATGGACCGATTCTAAGTATGAGAGAATTAAACTTATGCCCACAACTGCCAAAGGCAATTTCGGAGAAAACTTCACCACAAAACTTTTGAATAACATTGGAATTAACGCCAAACGAGTGAACGGTGGTATCGGTGACTTTGATATTTTACTAAGTGATTATGATATCAAACTAGAGCATAAACTGGCTACAGAAGATACCAGTAATTCTTTTCAGTTTAATGCACTTGATAAAACGAAAAATTATGATTATGTATTTTGCCTAGGCATATCACCCAATGAATTGTTGTTCGATATCATTGAAAAGTCCTACGTACTTTCTTTAACTACAAGAATGACGAAGGCAGATGGTGGTTATAAAATGACCATCAGAAATGACGCTTTGTTGTCTCTTACCGTTTCAAACTTAAAAAGAAAACTTAAAGGTATAATTAAAAATGTCTAGTGCATGGGCCAAATTGATCAACGATAAGACAGTAACGGAACTTCCTCATTATGCAATCAACAAATCTTTACCGGCAGACAGTTTCTTTACATCTGAGAAAACGGCAAAGAAGTGTTTCAGTATTTTTTGTTCAATGATTGAGCCACAGAACGAATACACTTTTATAGAACCGAGTGCGGGTAGTGGTGTATTTTACGATATGTTCCCTGAGGATCGGAGAATCGGTATTGAACTGCATGGACGCCGACAAGATTTTGTCAAACAAGATTATCTGACGTGGTACCCATCGGATGTAACAAAAAAATATATTGTTCTTGGCAACCCACCTTTCGGTGTTCGTGGAGCATATGCTTTAGCCTTCATTAACCGGTCTTTTCTGTTTGCAGACTATGTAGCCTTTATTTTACCTATGTCATTCCATAGCAATGGTAAAGGAACAAATATGAAGAGAGTAGAGAACGGCCATCTTATATACTCAGAAATTTTAGAACAAGAAGAATTTTATTCACCAGACAACAAAAAAGGAATTCGAGTCAACGCGCTTTTTCAAATCTGGAAAAAAGGAGCAGGTAAAAGTTTCTTCTCCTATTATGATGTTTCTGAGTACGTAGACATTTACACAACATGTAATTCTCCAAATCGGCTGTGTGGCTTAGATAAGCTAGACAAATACGACTTCTTCGTATCATCGTCGTTCTACGGAAATAATCTGGAGACGGTGTATAATTTTGAAGACGTAAACTATGGCAGCGGTTATGGCACTATCATTAAGAAAGATAGAGATGTCATACTGGAAAAATTAAAAGACATAAACTGGACACATTATGCCAGCTTCGCTACAAATAGTTGCAAACATATCAGACGACATTCTATACAAAAATGTTTGTATGATCTAGGATATGGAAAAGAGGTTAATGATGACTAATTATGCATCAGATCAAAAAATGTTTTGTACATAAATATGAATTTATATATGGAGAGATCGAATGGTGAAACTGGCAATAGTTGAAACTCGTTTTAAAATAGTTTGTGAGGTGCCCGAGCCCGCAACATATGAAGCTTTATGTTATCA
>CAIUUK010000050.1 GCA_903902315.1 uncultured bacterium
CCGGCAGGAGAAATCACCGCATTTGAATCTGTGCTGATTTGCTTCAAAAAATCATACTCCATATTTCTAAAATAGTCGGCACCCTTTTCATTCATTACCTCAATCAAGGACTTACCCTCTTTTTCCTCCACCATCATATCTAAATCAAAATATTTATAGCCAAGTTTTTTTGACAAGGCTAAACCGACCGTTGTTTTACCCGCTGACGGCATTCCGATCAAAGTTATTATATTTGACTGTTTTTTCATTGATTATTTATCTAACATTACCGTTACTTTACTTACTTCCCCATCACTTCCTTAAGTTTATCCTGCTTATCTGCGAGGACTGCCATGACGGCTTCTTGCTGACCCATGCCGGCTTTGATTTTGACCTGTGCTTCTTCGGCGACCTGTTTAAAGAAGTCTGGATTCTTTTCGACCATGGCGATAAACTTCTCGATATCGGCTTCTGGTACTCCCTTCATCTGCTTCTTGAGCAACGCTTTCATAAAAAAATTCATTTGATTTAATTTAAAATTTAGACTTTAACCTTACTCAATCTCATTTACCCCTTTCTTATAAATCTTCAATGGCAACTCCTCCCACTTTTCAAGAATTGGTGTCACATACCTCCACGACGCCATGATTTCATCAGTCGAAGCAAACAAAGATTGATCGCCGATAAATGCATCATGAATCAGTCGTTCATAATCACCCAGAGCATCGGGATGCGCCAGCGTATCTGCATAGCGGAATTTGAGCATCTTTGGTTCAGTGGCGAGCGAATACCCAGGCGTCTTTACGAAGAAGCGGACTTTGATGCCTTCATCGGGTTGAATCCTGAAAGTGAGTACGTTTTGTTTCTCTATACACTTTGGATCATCACCATGAAAAGCTTTGGCATTACCAGGTTTACATGATGAACTTTTGAAATAAACATCAATCTCAGTTTTGGCTTCAGCGAAAGCTTTGCCAGACTCAAGATAGAAAGGAACATTTTTCCAACGAGGTGATTTGATGCGAGCCTCGATGCGGAAATATGTCTCTGTATCTGAATCAGCAGGAATGCCTGGCTCGCGATTATAACCCTCGTATTGACCCTTGGTAACAAATTTCGGCAAGGTGCGTGCAGATATCGGTACGAGACGGTCGAGAGCACGAGCACGTTCACGACGAATAGCGTTAACATCGAATGATTTCGGCTCATCCATGGCAATTAGGGCGAGCATGGCGAGTATATGGTTTTGACCAACATCCTTGAGTGCGCCTACCCCATCATAGAATTGTCCACGACCTTCAACTGTTACCTTTTCAAAAAGTTTTATGTGGACTTTGTCTATATACTGGCGATGCCACAGCGGTTCGAACATAGCATTGGCAAAACGAAAAGCCAAAATATTTTGCAAAGATTCTTTAGCAAGATAATGGTCGATGCGAAAGATCTGCTCTTCATCAAAAAGTTTACCTAAGAGTTTATCGAGCGACTGAGCAGTCTTTGTGTCATTTCCAAAAGGTTTTTCTATCAATATGCGGGTCCAACCTGAACCGTCAGCACAAGGAATATTGAGAGATGAACCGGCCACATTTGTGAGAATACCTTCATAAAGTGTTGGTGGAACTGAGAGATGAAAAAGTTTATTACTGCATTGACCCCAACGATCGTCGACAGATTTGATAGATTTTGCAAGGTTGGTATATAGAACAGAATCATCGAACATGCCCTGCTCATATGAGAAATGGTCAAGGAAATGTTTTATATCTTCTTCTTTGAATTGACCAGGACGAACATGCATATGTGAGCGAATCGATTCACGAAATTCTTCACGAGTAAAAGTTCGGCGAGTTATACCGATAACCGCAAAGCGTTTTGGTAATTGCTTTTTTACATACAAACCTAGGAGCGCCGGCAAAAGCTTACGCGAAGCGAGGTCGCCAGTGATACCAAAAATAACAAATATAGTTGGTTGGAGCGGGAGGGACTCAGGATCCGCTTGCTGGATAGGTTGGGCATTCATCTGATCATTGTACCTTGATAATTGATCATTATCAAAATCCTTCTCCCCATTTTACCCACATTGGAAAAAAATGATTGGCAATAAAGACGCATGGCAAAATGAAAACACCTGTCACAGCCCAGAGACAGACATGCAATACTTTTGGCACAAACTCTCGAAGAACTGAGAATATTTCATGCAAAACATCTAGAAATGGTGTGATTAGTGACATAGGGATAATATGTTACAATAAACTGACATGAATATCCACCTGCTCATCCACAATGTTGGATTTATTATTTCAGCCATTGCTGGCACTGGTGCAGCATTCTTTCTCTTCTTCAATAACAAAAAATCAGTATCTAACATCGGAATGGGTTTGGTCATGGTTTCTCTGGTGGTTTTTGTTGTCTCGCATGTTATGGGTGTAAATACACTTGACCCTCTCGTCTCGCGAAATATCCTCATGTTCAATTTAAGTAATTTTTTTGTTGGAATGTTTCTAGTACACACTGTCCTTGCATATTTAGGAAAATCGAGGGATCGCTGGTATGTTCTAGTTTTTTTATACATCACAGGACTCTCGTTTGTCACATATTTCATCATTCATCCAGACTTATTCCTTCTACCTTCTGTGCCAAAGATGTATTTTCCAAATTACTATGAAGCAGGAATTTTGAACTGGACTCGCATCGCCTACCTTTATGTCATTTGTTTACCGTATGTATTTATAGAAATCGCTGTTGCTTATGGAAAAATGACTGATAGACGCATTCGAAGTCAGTATAAATATTTATTTATGGCTATTATGACCACATCTGCTGTCGGTTTTGTGGCAAATTTCCTAGTCTACAATATTCCAATCGATCCACTCTGGGCTACAGCCTTTCTGGTATTTTTTGCAATTATTCTTGTTTACGGAACTCTCAAATACGAACTCTTTGATATCCGTATCATTGCCAAACAAGCCTTCCTCTATTGTCTCGGTGTAGCTGTCATCGGTGGACTTATCACTCTCTTTGACTTCACCAATCGCACTCTCCAAAACATGTATTCAGATTTTCCTGGTTGGGTTGCACCATTTATTTCTGCTATTGTCGTCGTTTTTATTACAACTATCATCTGGCGCAAATTGAAAGAAGACGAAACTCTCAAATACGAATTCGTTACAACTGTTGCACATAAATTCCGCACACCACTAACTCACATAAAATGGGCTTCTGAAAACCTAACCCCAAACATTACGAACTCTGATGATCGTATTCAACTTAATTATATAAAAAGTGCCAATGAAAAATTAGTTGAACTCACAAGTCTCCTTATGAATATTTCTGAAGCTGAAAATACTGACTACGAATACAAAATTACTCGTGGTTCAGTTTCAAAACTAGTTGATGAAATAACCGACGGACTAAAAGAACAATTTGAAATAAAAAATCTCCAATTAAAGAGAATCATTGTTCCGGAACTCTATGCAGAAATTGATGAATCACGCATAAAATTTGTCGTCCAAACTTTCATTGAGAATGCGATTCATTACACACCAATCGGAGGATCTATCGCTATTTCACTCAAAAAACTTGGTAAAGATGTTGTCTTTTCTGTTACAGATACCGGTATTGGTATTACCTCGGATGAATTACCTAGATTGTTTCATGAATTTTACCGTGGACACAATGCTCGCCTTATAGATACAGAAGGTATGGGAATTGGTCTTTATATGTCTAAAGGAATCCTAAATCGTCACAATGGAAAAATCTGGGCTTATTCAACTGGTGCAAACAAAGGTAGTGTCTTCGGTTTTTCTGTTAGAAGGATAAACTAAAGCGAATATAAATATGAAAAATAAAAAAATAACTATAGCCGCTGTCATTTTTGGCGTAATTATAGGTATTGGAATTTTCTTGCTTGTTAAGGGGCATTTTAATAAAGTCGAAATTCCTCAAAATCCTGACTTAACAAATTCTGGTCTGACTGAGAATACAATTATCAAATATTTTGGCAACGAGGCATACGGCGATCTAAATAGTGATGGTTTAACTGACAAAGCATATATCACCACAGAAGATCCTGGTGGCAGTGGAACATTCTATTATGTAATTGTCGCATTAAAAAATCCTGCACCATCTCCCACACCAGCAAATGACTATCATCTCACTAACCCTGTTTTCATAGGTGATCGCATCGCGCCACAAAGTACTGAGATCACTAACGGCGTTTTGTTTGTAAATTACGCCGACAGGAGTCCCAGTGAACCAATGTCTACTCCACCATCTCATGGCGTGACACTTCGCCTGAAAGTTAATTCGAGCAGTGTGCTCGAGGAGGTGAAATAATATTAATTGTATCTACCAAATTTTGTGGACCTTATTAGGCGGGATTGGAATCAGATTATCATATGTCTGACTAATTTTAAAGGATCAATGACGAATACATGTTCTAAATAATTGGCGTGCTTAAAGTATGATAAAGTATTGAAATGAAGGAAAATGCAATAAAAGTACTACTCAGAGTATATAGTAATAATTCATATATCCAGTCTGTGTATATGTGGGGTTCAATTTTAACTGATGAATTCAGACCTGACAAAAGCGATATCGACGTAATTGCAATTGTTGATGAGAATACCCTGATTACGAATAATGATACCTTGAATAAATCTCTAGCTTCAGAATTTCCTAATATGAAGATAAATTTTTTGTATCCATCTGAATTGAATGGCGCTACCTCAAAAGGAAAGCTAACTAAATTTATTCCAGCTGAGTGTATTCTTTACGATATGCCATCCTGGTTACTCATAGCAGGTAAGAAATTTCAAAAAACAGATTTTGTCTTAGGTCATAAAACAATTGATGACATCATTGTGGGTTCATTAAATTCAATTAAATCTAGATTTATTCCTAAAGTTCAGGATGGTGATCAGGTCTATTTTGTAAAAGCAGTAGCGAGATTATGTTATTTTATTCACCAAAAAAATCATTCTGAAATGACATTTAGATATAAAGACCTGGCCATTTATGCGGATTATATTACCAAAGATGCATGTACATCGATAATAAAAATTATTGATTCGGGTTGGGATAAGAAAGTTATTGATACTAACACTGCATTCTTCCAAGAATTTGTTACTCAATTATAATTTGACGTAAAACATTCACTTTATTAAGTAGTGAAATTATAGGTTTTCAAGGTTGACTAAAGCTGAAATAAGTTGTAATGTGTCGTTAGGAAAACTGAAACTTCAACCAAGAAAGATCTCCGACAATGAAATACTCCCAAGTCATTCTAATGATGATTCTCCTTATTAAACCGGAGTTCGTCGAAAGTCTGCCAGACTTCTCAAAGTGGCCTGACCCTAGCAAGATCAAGTATGACGCTTCCGAGCGTGCTTACTACGACCATTCCCTTGAAGGTGAAAACTGGGCGATAAGTTCGGTCAATCCAGAGACGGGAAAACGCTACTCGGAGCCCACAAAGGTTCCGATGAAAAAGAAATTGGTTGTTTCGATCCGTCAGGATCTGTTCAACCAAAAGAATTCGTATGCGGTAATGGCAGGCGTTTACATGACGCAGAGTCAACGCACCACTCGCCGACTCGTGCTGATCAATGTCGAACAGATGCTCAACGAGCAAACAGGAGACAGTCGTCAGTATAGGGTTTGGCCACATCTCGGTCTTATATTCGTCGGCACAGTCGCAAACGAAGAAGGATACGAGGTTGTCATGTGGGACGAATATGCCGCAGGGTTCACTCCCCTCGAACAACTCATACGCCCTGGCGACATTGTAGGATTGAGTCTTGTGATTACAGGTATGGATCGCGGAGTTACTTTGGCTCGTAAAGCAAAGGAACTCGGTGCCCAATATGTGATTGCGGGAAATGATTCTACGATTTTCCGTGCCAATCAAGTGATGGCACTACAAGATCGTCCGATTGACGCTGTTTTCACCGGTAACAGCCTTACCGCTGTTCGCCGGTTCTTCCGAGAAATCGGAGAAAGTAACATCAATCAACTTCAAATTCCTGGCGTGCAAATTGCTACCGGAGGTGAGGTTCGCTCGAATGAGCGTGGTCGTCTTATCACTGAACTAAAAACTCGCAAGAGCGAAGGTTCAGACAATGACGATGTGTTCGTTGTCCCGAAACTCAACCTCTACCCTCACTGGGATGTGTTGTGGGCAAACTATCGTGCGACATTCGGTCACAAACACAGCAATCCGGACACTGTAAAAAATGTGCTAGCTCTATTCGCTCAAGGTTGCACCCGCACCCGAGGAAGCGATGTATGTAGCTACTGCACAATTGCAGGTGTTGCGGATGTTCGTGTCCCTTCGATTGAGATGATGACTCGTTCGATTGAAGCATATAACGCGTTTGGCGCGGATATGGTATTCAACACGACGGACAGTGCCTACGAAATGCATAAGGTTGTCAAAACTCTCCAGGAGCTTGGTGCTTCATGGAAGGCGATGACTATCTACGGCAGAGCGCAAGGCATTGCTCGAAACCCACACTTACTCGATGAGTGGCAAAAGGTTGCAACGGAAAGATTACTGATCAATGTCGGAATGGATTCTGGCAGCGACGACATGCTTCTCAAAGGTGTGGTCAAATCGTCTGTTGAAGGCTGCGGTAGCCGTCTCGAAGAGAATCGTGAAGCAGTAAGGTGTATCCAGAAATCTGGGGCGCACCTGCACTACTCGCTCATCTTTGGGTCTCCAGGTGAATCAAAAGAGACCTGTGAAAAAAGTATCGGCTTCCTCGAATGGACAATCGAAACACTCGGGCATCAACTCGATATTTGTGAGACTGATATTTACTGGTTGAACTTCGGTTCTCCGGTAAGTCGTGTATTCCACGATTATGGCTACGCCCAGCAACTAGCTGGTCTGGCAGGAAAATCAATCACAAAAGAAGAGTGGCAACGCGATTTTGTTCGCTACGCCGAGGTGCTCGTTGTTCCGACAACTGTAGAGGAATCATGGTATCACCATTTCACCAAGATAGATCTAAATACTGCGCAGACTTATAACCAACGCGCAGCAAGAATCATGGCGCAACACACAGGGAGTATTCGCGGTAGAGCCTTTAGGCCGGTTTGAAGCTCCTATTGTAAAACACCAGACCCACGATGATGAATCGCGGGTCTGTTTTAATATATATCTATTCGTTATTCGCGTCCAAGCGGTGCATGGTCGCGGTCACGGAAGCGCAGGGATGTCCGCTTCTTCTAGAGCAATTTGTTCGCGCTTAGCGCATATTGACATGATGTAGCGCACACGATTGCGAAGCAATGGTGGAAAGCGCGAAGTCATGTGGATATGCGCGTTAAAAGCGCGCTACATACTCTATTAGAAGCGGACATTCAAAGCGCTTCCATTGTCTGTTCAACACTACAGAGCATATCCGCGACCATGCTCGGCTTGGCGCGCCACTGACGTTGTTTATATATAAAAAAGAACCACCTGTTACCTTGAAGGTATAGTTCTTTGACGTAGATACATTTTCCGCCTCTGGGAAAATTAGACCTTGAGTTTTCGTTGTGGCTTTGTCGATCCACAATTACTTCCTTTCGCTCTCCGCTACTTTGGAGGTCTTCTATTTGATCGTCTGGAACACAAGTGGTTGGATACCGAAACAACTTTTATCCCTTATCCAAGGGGAGTTGTAGTAAAACAGTATCACATTATTTATATAAAGAAAAACCTACCCTCGCTTCTGCAAGAGTAGGTTGATTTGAAGTGTCATTTTTTACAGGGTCATGAC
>CAIUUK010000051.1 GCA_903902315.1 uncultured bacterium
ATCATAGTTGGACTCTGAACCAAAACCTTTTATAAAGACTCCTTTCACTTCATATTCACCAGGACCTGTTATTGAAAAAGGTTTCTTTTCACCAAACGAGACTTGTTCAGCACCATTCATGTCTGGGTGATTGATAGTAGACAAAACAACATCAGCACCAAATTTTGCAGGTTTAAGTTTGGAATCTTTAGAAATAGGATTAAAAGCGAGGATAGTGTCACCAAATGAAACTTTGAAGGATTCTCCTCCGAGATAAGTGATAATCATAATGAAAACATTGTAGCATTATTTATTATTTTGATTACATTGACTTTATGCGTAAATAATGATACTTTGTTGACAAACTGTCGCACAGTGTTCGATCGCGTTGACAAAACACTGGATGCAAAAACAAAACCAAAAAGGAGGAGAAAATGATAAGGATACTAGTCGTGGACAAAAATCCACACACAACCAATGTTATCGCCATGTTAATTGAAGGACTGACAAAGCTTTTGTCAGTCAATATCGAAACCACTGAATTCAATGATTGGGCACGAGCAGTTGATGCTATTCAGGAGAACGGTCCAAAAAATCCTTTCGATTTGATTATTACAACTCTTAGAATTCCACATGGTGGAGAGGGTTTGATGATTATCAAGTCGGCGCGAGAAAATTCCGCCAAAACAAGGATTATTGTCATGTCTGGAAACTTGACGATTAATGATCGTAAGGAATCAGCGGCTGACGAATACCTTGAAAAACCATTCAAATCAAGTGTGCTCACTGCAATGATTCGGAAGCTTTTGCCGGATCTGGATGGAAATTTCTCTGCGAATCAAACTGAATCGCAAATGGTTTAGATTTCGTTTCACCACCACCCAATGGAGCAATCCGTCGGGTGGTGATTTTTATTGGACAAATCTACTATTTTAAGCTACTCTATCTCCTATCGGCTTTATGCCGTTTTTAGTTCGGTTCGCAAGTCGGTTCGTTTAATAACTTCGTGTTATCCCGCACTTTTGGTCACCATAAAGCGTATTTGACGCTGGTTGGTCTCATTATTAATTAAAAAGCGGAGCGCGAAAAACAAAATATGTTTAAAAAAATAAAAGATACTTTCGCAGGTAAGAGTGATGCAAAGGATACAAAAGGTGTCAAAACTCAGATCGAGATGACAGATGACGAATCTCGTGAAGCTAGCATTATTGCCAAGAAAAATGAAGCAATGATTCTTACTGACGAGCAGAAGTCTACAGTCATGGGCAAAATGGTTGGTTCAATGAAGAATCCACCACAGATTGGTGACCTCGTTGAAGGACCAGTCATAGCTATTGAGAAGTCATCTATTTACATAGACCTCACTCCATTCGGAACAGGTATCATCTATGGTCGTGAATTTATAGTTGCTCGCGATGTTATCAAGAAGATAAATATTGGCGACACTATTGCTGCCAAGATCGTTGACAACACTCATCCAGAAGGTTATTTTGAACTTTCTCTCAAAGAAGCTCGTCAGGCTCTTATTTGGAGTGAAGCGGAATCAGCTATTAAAGAAAAGAAGGTTCTCGAAATACTCGTCAAAGAAGCAAACAAAGGTGGTCTTCTCATGGAATGGCAAGGTATCGTCGGTTTCCTTCCAGCTTCACAATTGAAGGGAGAACACTATCCAAAGGTTGGTGACGGTGACAAAGACAAGATCCTCGAAGAGCTCAAGAAACTCGTCGGCACTCGCCTTTCAGTCGCTATCATCACTGCGGATCCAAAAGAAGGTAAACTCATCTTCTCAGAAAAAGGTCCTGAATCGAAAGAAAAGGAGAAAATCGTCAGTAAGTACGAAGTCGGCGATGAAGTTGACGGTACAGTCACTGGTGTCGTTGATTTCGGTGTCTTTGTAAAACTTGAAGAAGGTCTCGAAGGACTCGTTCACATCTCTGAGATCGATTGGGGCCTCGTTGAGGATCCAAAAACTTTTGTCAAAGTTGGAAGTAAGATTCGCGTCAAGATCATCGAAGTCAAGGAAGGCAAAATTTCCCTCTCAATCAAACAGCTCCGTCCAAACCCATGGACAGAGGCTAGTAAGAAGTACAAGAAAGACATGCCCGTCACTGGCGTCGTCATCAAGTTCAACAAACATGGTGCCCTCGCTAGTATCGAAGAAGGTGTCGCTGGCTTGGTCCATGTATCAGAATTCGGTTCAGAGGAAAAGCTACGCAAAGCTCTCGAGCTCGGCAAGACTTATCCTTTCAAGATAACCGTATTTGATCCAAAGGAACAAAAGATGGCTCTTGCTTTTACAGGAGCAAAGGCGTAGTGGTAACCGGATAACGGTAAACGGTAAACGGAAATAGCTGCCAGAGATGGTGGCTTTTTTTGACGTGGTAGTTTTGGGTAAACAAAAGAGAAAGACAATGCGACTTTGGCCCATACCCAAATTGTGGCAACCAGTGTAATTTAGAAGAATGACAATATGGGAATTGTAATTTCACACTTCATGAAATGTAAATCGAACTTAACACGGCTAACAGTTCTTCTGCCGGCTCTTTTATTTTCTGCTTTAATAAACTTCTAGAAAATAGTAGAGATTAATGACGAAAAAGTACCGAGATTTCAGTTTGTTAAGGCATAATTACCATTTAATCGAGCCAAGCATCCCTCCCCGCCGAACAGGCACTTTTAGAATCATATAATCATACGATTGATCCCAAATTTCCACGATAATTAGCCATGCAATTTGCATTTATTATGAAAAATCGTACAATCATACGATTTCTAAAATGGCACTTTGCGAGAGCCACTTTTGCCACCAGGTTTCTTGATAAATAAAAAACGCACCCTGTAATAGCGGTGCGCTTTGTGAGACCATGGACAAAACTTATTTTAACACTGAATCAAGCTCATGAAACAAGGCATCATGGGCTTTTTCTTGTGCCTCACGAATGTAAACACCCTGATTTTCTTCACACAAATCAAACTGAACAAATGTAGCATGAGTATGTTTGAATATATTTCTCGCTCGTATAGTCAATTCATCATCCATACCTCTGGTTAATTCTGATTCGACCAATAGGTATGCAGATCTTGCGATAGTATATTTAGCTCGTTCGATCAACCAATCATAATCCATGTGCAAGTGGTATTTTCGAAAACATCCACTATCATCGTTATAAGTCCCCAATGCACTATTAAGATTACAAATTAAACGAATAGTAAATTGGGTGTAATTTAGGGCTTGATGCAAGAAGAGCAACAAAACCAACAAGCAAATTGAAGCTATTTGTAGAGCCGAAAGATTAGTAAAAAAATGTTCCGCCAATGACAATGCTAATACAGCCAAAATCAATATTTCAATAAACTGAAAAATATTCATCGTAATTTTCAATTGATCGTGGACTCGCTCTAAATTCCCATGCTTCAATTCAAATTTTTGAATTAGTTTCGGATTTAACAATCCTTGTTTGTAAAAGAACCAGACTTGTTTTGTATTCATAACTATCACTTTCATTTTTGAACACACTCTTTCAATGACAACGGGGATTCAAGTCCCTTTCACACGGCTTCAATACCGGTGAAATTTGACGTTTTTGAATCATTAAAAATAGTGCAATTCCTCACTATGTATACATCTTCATCAACCAAAGGTCAAACTATCTAACTACTCTGTATTCGCGAGATTCGTAGCTCTATCTCTACCCTCTTTAACCCAAAGTGCGACAACTTCAATCGCCTTTTTCGCAACTTTTTTGAGTTCTTTCATTTCTTCATCTTTAAACTTGCCTAGGATGAATTTTTCGATAACATCATCACCACGAGGTATCTTGGCTTCACCACTCTTTTTGGCAGCTGCAGTACCGATGCGTAAACGAGGGAAAGCCTCTGTCTTGATGGACTTTATGACTGATTCCAGACCATTGTGACCACCAGAACTCTTGTTATATGAAATCTTCATGCGACCTATGGGCAACTGAAAATCATCATAAATAACCAGAAAATCATCGGCGGCTTTAATAGATATCTTTTTTTCGCCAACTTGAATCTTGGCCGATTTCGTTTTAACAATTGGCGCAACCGACTTACCAGAAAGATTCATAAAAGTTTCCGGCGCAACAAGCAAGACTTTTTCATTGCCGATTTTTGCTTCAGCGGTGAGAGCATTTATTTTTTTATTAAACGAAAAAGGTTCCTTGGAATATTCTGCCCGAATCATTTCCAAAATGATACGTCCGGTATTGTGACGCGTATTCTCATATTCTGCTCCAGGGTTGCCGAGTCCGGCGATGATGTATGACATGTTATTTATTTAATATCTCAACTGATCTTTTAATAGCCACAAATCCATAAGACCAGAGGAATGGTAGCCATATAGGCATTATTCCAAATAAAGTGTTTCTTTGGAAGGTCTCAACACCTGTAGATATAAAGAAGTATTCTGAAACAATCATTATTATGAAGCCGAAAGCGAGTACGATCAGGTCATTCTTTTCACGCTTAACTGCAAAAGCTACGCAAATGAGCACAACATATATCAGCGAAAGAATATAATCATTTATGACTAACGGGATAAGCGCAATCATCACAATCGTTGGAATTGTATTTAGGAATATCTGTTTGGCTTTATTCATGGCCGAAGTATAGCAAGAATCATTAAAACACGACACTTTAGTCAACTAAAGTGTGGGCAGGTGAGCGCGGGAATTGAAGTGAATTTAAGCCTATGAGGGAGAAGCTATTCCTGAAATGAGGGTGACGAAGTAATATCGTCAACGGCTCAAAGTATGGACTGACGAAAAAAGTTCGTCACCCCTGTTTTGAAACAGGTTCCCTAAAGTAGTCCGATAATATTTAAGTCAACACTTTAGTCAACTAAAGTGGAGCAAATAAAAAAATACCCCGGAAAACCAGGGTGTTTGTGAGTCAAAGCGCTTTGCCGTCAACTTTACCATCAACAGCAATCCAACGATAATGATTTTCTCCCTTTTTGAGAAGGAATCCTCCTCGTGATCCTAATTCTCGAAACCCAAAGCCCTGATCAAGCATTTTCGTAAACGCTTCACGTTGTGCATTTGGAGCCTTGGTAATTGCATTTTGATACTGAAAATGCAGTTTTCTGACTTTTTCCCATTGCTCTGTTGTAAATTTCATAACCACTTTTTCCTTTCAAAAACAACATATCACACATATTTCTCTTGTGTCAAATGGGTTTTGGCGGTACAATGACGCACATGAATCCTGAAATTACACCTCCTATCGTTGAAAAAAACATAGAAAAAAAAGACACCCTACTACACACAATTCGTGAATGGCTTCAGGTCATCGTCATTGCTCTCATCATCGCTCTCCCTATCCGTTGGTATGTCGCTGAACCATTCATAGTCAACGGGGCATCGATGGATCCAACATTTGCCACTGGTCAATTCCTCGTCGTAGACCGTCTAACATACCGTTTTGAAACCCCAAAAAGAGGTGATGTTATTATCTTTGAATATCCAAATGATCCTTCTACTTACTATATAAAACGAATCATCGGCCTTCCTGGCGAGACAGTCAACATCAACAACGGAAAAATCACAATCATAAACAAAGAAAATCCTACTGGTTTCGTCTTGAATGAACCATATCTTTCAGTAGACCATCTCTCATACGACACATCATCACGAACTTTGAGTACAACCACTTATTTCGTTATGGGTGACAACCGTGCACAAAGTTCAGATTCACGATATTGGGGACCACTTGAATCACATTTCATTATCGGCCGTCCTATAGTCCGATTATTCCCATTTACAACTCTTTCATTCTGGCCAGGTCAGGAAAGTCAGTAGAAAGAGTAATCAATAATTAGTAAATCGTAAACGAAAAATATGAATAAAAATAAAAAAGCTCAGGACTCCAAATTTCTTTCTTACGATCATCTCGACAAAATTGGTGAGACGAGTATTTATTATGGTTTTACTTCAATGAAGGGACCGACTATAACCAAAGCTGACATTGATGCTGCAAAAGACATAATGGATGGTGACAACATAGATGATGAGACAGAAAAACATGGTCGCCTTCCCCTTCACGCCGAGGAAAAGATTGCGCTCATCCGCGCATATCATGAAACTGATTGGCACACCATGCCTCAGCCAGTCATGCTTTATTTCAAAGATGCTTTTCGTGGATCTATTAAAAAAAGTGGTTATCATCGCTACGCTGACCTAGAAATAATCGGTTCATCTGGTTCTATTGCCGAAGCAACTCTGATACAAACAACTCGTGCGATTTTGGCAGAAGAGGGTTACACAGAAACAGCCGTTGAAATTAACTCCATCGGCGATCGTGATTCTATAGCTCGCTTTACACGCGAACTCACAGCATATTATCGCAAGCATATTAACGAAATGACTCCAGATGCTCGCCAAATGCTAAAGCGAGATCCTTTTGAACTTCTTTCAAGTCACGATGAATCATGTACTGAGCTCAATTCAAAAGCTCCTAAATCAATGGATTTTCTTACAGAAAGCAGTCGTCGTCATTTGGAAGAAATTCTGGAATACTGTGAGACACTTGGAATTCCTTATACAGTTAACAATAGTTTGATTGGTAATCGTAAATATTGCACAGAAACAATAGTCGCTATAGTTAATACATCTGAAGATAAAAAAGCTCAAAGACTGCTCGCCATCGGCGTTCGTTACAATGGACTTGCAAAAAGACTTAACATGAAGCGTGATGTTCAAGGTGTCGGCATGTCTATTCTCATCAAGGATGGTAGCCCTGCTTTACGAAAAACCGTCACAAAAATGAAAAGACCGATCGCTTCTTTCGTTCAGTTAGGTATGGAGTCAAAACTTGCTGCACTTGGTGTAGTTGAACATCTCCGCCAAGCAAAAATTCCTCTGTATCTCTGCCTCGCAAAGGATCGTCTCACAGCTCAAGTTTCTGCAAATGAAAAATTCCACATGCCATACACTATCGTTATGGGAAAAAAAGAAGCTGTCGACAAAACCGCCATCGTCCGCAATACCGATACACACGCTCAATCTGTCATCACACTTGAAGATTTACCAAAATACATGAAAAAGATTGAGGCAGATTATTGGGGGTAATTCAATAATCAATATTGGGTATTGCATCATTGTATCATTTATGCTATTTTATTAACCTATATGATAAACGTAGAAATAACCCGCAACCCGAACGAGAACGCCCTTGGTGTCCTCCGCCGTTTTAGCAGAAAAGTCCAGAGTTCTGGCGTCATCAACCGCAAACGTTCACTCCGTTATGCTACTCGTGTTCAGTCTCCTTATAAGGTCAAACAAAAGACCCTTAAAGCTATCACACGCCGTGCAGCTCTAGCAGAACTTGTTAAACAAGGTAAAGCTCCAGTCAAACCAGAACGCCCAGGAAGAAAATAAAAATGGTCGCCACTTCGATTAATAAAGACAATTTCACTCTCATCAAAGAAACACGCGAATCAATACCGCGTGTTTCTTTCGTTGAAATAAAGAACGAAATCCTTGGCAAAAAATATGCTTTGAATTTAATTATCACAACCCCTGCGCGCATGAAGGAGTTAAATACGATATATCGTGACAAGGAACACGCTACAGATATTTTGAGTTTTCCAATCTCTGACACCGAAGGCGAAATGTACATTTCCCTCGAAGAAACAAAAAAGATGGCGCCTAAATTCGATCGCTCATTTGAAAATTTCTTTGCATTTCTGTTTATTCACGGTTGTACACATTTGAAAGGACACGATCATGGCGCTATAATGGAAGGTATAGAAAGCAAAATCCGCAGGAAATTTAATGTCTAAAAATATAGTAACCGGAATAGATATTGGTACATACCATGTAAAAGTGGTTATTGCTGATGCCGACGAAAAAAACGAGAAAGGTCTCCCTAAAATAATCGGTGCGGGTATATCTGATAGCCATGGTCTTCGTCACGGTTATGTCACAAATGTAAAAGACGTTGCTGAAAGTATAAAAAGAGCGGTCTCGTTAGCTGAGGAAAAAGCTGGAGTAAAAATAAAAAAGGCTTTTGTAGGCGTTGGTGGAATTGGACTATCTGGAGTAACAGTTTCAAGTTCTATTATCACTTCTCGTGCTGATGCAGAAATTACTTCAATCGATCTAGCGAAATTACAAGATCAATGTGAAAAAGACATTCCTAGATCAGCCATCGCCAACCGACGCATTATTTACAGTATTCCAGTTCAATATACACTCGATGGAATACCAGCCTTAGGAAATCCTGAAGGAATGTCTGGTAATAAAATCGAGTTGACTTCTCTTTTTATAACTTGTTTAGATCACCATGTTGCTGACCTTATTCAAGCGGTAAACGAAGCTGGTATTCAGGTCCAAGACATTATGGCTTCACCTATCGCTGCTGGTTTTGTTACGCTTTCAAAGTCACAAAAAATAGCTGGTTGTGTACTTGCAAACATTGGTGCTGAAACTGTTTCTATTGCTGTTTTTGAAAACAATATTCCTAGTTCACTCGAAGTCTTTCCAGTTGGTTCAACAGATATCACCAACGATATTGCACTCGGCCTCAAAGTTCCTCTTGAAGAAGCTGAACAGATAAAGATCGGTGCTATTACTGGTAGTTCATATCCTCGCAAAAAACTTGAGGAAATTGTTTCAGCTCGTATTTCAGATATGTTTGAATTGATTGAGGCTCACCTAAAGAAGATAGGTCGCAACGGACTCCTTCCAGCCGGAATTATCATCACTGGTGGAGGTTCAGGTATGCATTCTATTGACGATATGGCTCGCCTGGCTCTCAAACTTCCTTCACGAATTGGTTCTATAACTGACACAAGCAGTAAAACATCATTTAAAGATGGCACATGGGCTGTAGCATATGGTCTATGTATCTGGGGCATTCACGCTGATGGTGGCCCAGAGATTGATGGCACAAAAATATTCTTCGTGAATCTCTGGAGGGCTATCAGCCGTTGGATTAGGCAATTCTTACCATAATTATTCGCATCGATTTATATGGTTTTACCTGGACATTTAGCTGGTGGATATTTAACAGCGACGGCATTACTCACTATTTTTCATCCAGATTTTTCAGCTACACAAATCAACACACTTTTAATAATCGGCACGCTCGCAGGAGAACTTCCGGATATTGATCTTTTCTTTTTTAACATTAAACATCGTAAGGATGGTAATGAACAAAAAAATATTGAAAACGCAGAGAGTCATAGAGACTACATTACTCACATTCCTTTTTTTTGGTTAACAATAAGTGCTGCTATTTCATTAGTTGGCTTCGTTAGTGGTGGAATATTTGGCTTCACATTCATGAGCCAAACATTCATCGAATGGTTAGGTTTAATTATTTTTAGCGGAACACTGAGTCACTTTGTACTCGATTCAATCGAATACGGTATACGCTGGTTTGCTCCATGGTCAAATAAACGTTTTGCGATTCAGCGTGAAGTCCACGAAAAACCGACCGATGATAGGCCGGGATCA
>CAIUUK010000052.1 GCA_903902315.1 uncultured bacterium
AACAGTTTTACCTACCGGAGAACTCGTTATGTTATCAGCTGTCTGTGTTACCTGTTGAATTGCTTTTGTGGCTGCCACTGCAATTGCATGTGGAATACTGACTGGTTCAGGTTGAATATTCTCCACTGGGGCATTTTGAGTTGGTGAAATCGATGAGATAGATGTGCCACTACTTGAACCACCTGATACTGGTGTTGATTGTGGGACTGGTTGTGTTACTGGAATTGGAGGTGTTGGATTATTTACTGGTGTTGGTGCAACTGGGTTGTTGTATGTACCAACACTCTGATATGAGCCTGAGGAGCCGGAGGAGCCGCTAGGTAAATTTGGACAAAAACCTCCCTGGTTGATAGTTAAAAGTTTATCGGAACCAGGATTAGTTACAACATTTAAATATGTTGAGTCAGTGATATTTGCACTTCCTCCGTTACCACCATATCCACATTGAGAAGCACTACCACCATTAGCAGATACAATTGTGCTTGTTGATAACTCAAGAGAATCTGATATCAAAACTGTTCCTCCATTACCTCCCTTTGAGGTTCCGCTACCTCCATTCGCATAAACATTACTAGTCGTTGCATTTGAAATATTTATACTGCCTCCATTATATCCTGTTCCAGAATTATCTGATCCATTCGCAATAACATTTCCATCAACAGAAATATCACTCAAAACTACCGAGAGACCGTTCACAGAAGTCGTTGCAATAAAATTACCAGATATCGAATATCCAGGAGTTGTGCTTGATATATTTCCTTGCAGTTTAGTATTTACAGTCGCCTTACAATCACCAGCAACATTTCCTGTTAGATAATAATAAGGACGAGTCGACTCATCAAGCAAATCAGATCCACATAAAGTATAGGTTGGAACTGTATTATCGTAATTAAAAGAAACTCCATTAGACTCAGATATGAATCCGTTTATATCTGTGCCTTTTATATATAAAGTGCTCGTGCCGGCGACGCTTGGATGAGGTATGTCAGAACCATTGCTACCGCAAGATACAACATGCGTTGTCGCAAAATTATCAAATGAATATTCACAAACTGTAGAAGTATCCCAAACAACTGACGGGCTCCACTTGGTCATGAGAGCGCTCGAAGTTGGCGCTACGATTGAAATGACCGGGAAAACAGAGACACCTAATCCAACAATTGCAGAAGAGGTATAAATAGAACCATTTGATACTGCAGCGACTATTTTACTGCTACTTGCATTCGATACTATCGCCGACCATCCATATTCTCCTGATCTGACATTTTTTGTCCAAGCTATTCCAGCATTAGTCGATGTGTAGATATTCGCATTATAAGCAGTCGCTGCAAGTTTCTGGCCGGTTGAATCTGAAGTGATTGAAGACCAACTATGAGCTCCAGATGAATTCGTATTTGATGACCACGTGACTCCGCCATCAGTAGAAGTATAGATATAGCCTCCAGCGCCGCCGAGACCAGGATCTACAGCTGCAAGTTTCTGACCTGTTGAATCAGACGTGATGGAACGCCAAACGTGTTGTCCTGATGAATTAGAATGGTTAGACCACGTAACACCTCCGTCCGTCGAGGTGTAAATATAGCCGGAATTTCCGTTATAGCCGACTCCTGCAACCAAATTTTGTCCAGTTGAATCTGATGCGACTGAACGCCAATAATTTATTCCTGATGAATTTGAATGTGTAGACCAAGTTACACCACCATCTGTTGAAGTATAGATGTAACCTCCTCTTACGCCATCAGAGGCTATAAGATTCAAACCAGATGAATCAGAGGCTATAGAAGTCCAATAATGTTGGCCAGACGAATTTGTATTCGTGGACCATGTGGCACCTGCATCTGTCGAAGTATAAATATAGCCATCCGCACTATCTACTGCTGCTAGTTTATTTCCAGTGCTATCTGAAGTAATAGCAAACCAACTATGTACACCAGATGAACCAGTATGAGTTGACCAAGTGACTCCGCTGTCCGTCGAGGTGTAAATGTATCCAGGCGAATAATCTGTTGCGACTAATTTGAGACCAGTCGCATCAGACGCGACCGATGTCCACATGTGATTTCCGGATGAATTGCTATTTGATGTCCAATTAAAACCGGCCGGGATATTTGCTAGATTATTGCTATTAACCTTAAAAATACCTCCGGAAATAGACTGGAATGTATCAGTGACCAAGTCATATGTTGAACTAGATAGATCGACTACAGTACCAGCGCCTTCTGAAATGATAGTCCAATCGCTTCTTCCGCCATCAGAAGTAAAATCTTTATTTGGACTAACCGTAGTTGGTGTATTGTATTCATACAGACGAGATATTTTATTTGAATTATCATCAGAGTTCAAACCGCTCGTATATACATAGCCACTAATTACCGTGGCAAACATTTTCTGTCCCGTTGAATCAAGTGTCACAGCTGACCAATTGAGTTGCCCAGATGAATTTCCATTTGTTGACCAAGTCACACCACCATCTGTTGAGTAATGCAAATATCCGATACCATGATTGACTTCTGAAGCAATGAACACTGTGCCATTTCCGTTTGATTTAATCGACGTCCACCCATTCGATCCTGATGAATTTGAATGATTGGACCATGACAGGCCTCCATCAGTCGATGTATAAATGTAACCAGTTGATACAGCTGCTACCAATCTATAACCAGTTGAGTCAGAGGATACAGCTACCCACGATCCGATTCCAGACGAATTTCCATTTGTTGACCAAGTGACTCCGCCGTCAGACGATACATAGATGTATCCGTTGTTACCATCTACAGCGATGAGCCTACTTCCGTCTGCACCAGAAGCAACTGAATTCCACCTTCTTGATCCTGATGAACCACCATGCGTCGACCAAGTGACTCCGCCGTCAGTTGATGTATACACAAGTCCTCCTGCACCACCAAGACCAGCATCGACTGCTACAAGTTTCAAACCCGTCTCGTCTGATGCAACTGATCTCCAATAGTGTTGTCCTGACGAACTACTATTCGTAGACCATGTGATGCCAGCGTCGGTCGAAGTATAAATATATCCGCCAGGTGATGAGCCTCCATTATTATCAGCAGCTACTAGCTTATTGCCTGTAATATCAGAATCTACAGATTTCCACTTATGCGTACCGGATGAATTTCCATTCGTAGACCATGTAACACCGCTATTGATCGAAGTGTAGATATAACCACTGAAACTGTCTGCGGCCACAAGTTTCGTTCCAAGTGAATTAGATGCTACAGATGACCAGTTATGTAGACCGGATGAATTACCATTGTTAGTCCATACGCGTGAATTCGTAGAAGTCGCATTATTAATAGTACCCGTATTCGATGAATCATTACCTTTGAATACTGCGGTTCCAGCTATTTTACCAGCATTGACACTACTATCATTAAAAGTCGCGCCATTTGTTACTGAAATCTCTATGTTGTTAATAGATGTACCACCAAATGATATGTCATGAACAAACGGCACTGAACCGGAATTGTTATAATTTATATTTCCAGATACAACTACTGAATCAGTATTGTTTGGCAAAGTTCCTGGATGACTTCCTGTGAAGGAAGAATTGAACCACCAATTCCCTAAAGTTCCCCAATTGCCATCTCCAGTAGCGTTATTGTAATAATAGGTAGTTGAATGAAAATAAATTCCTCCAGTATAAAGCGGAATTATTATATTATTTATATGTAGGCTATTGAGAGCAGAAAAAATAGTGTTTATATTTGTTATCAGATTACCTGAATACACAAGACTTAGACTGCCATTAGAACCACTTGTACCACCTATAGATGAAATCGAGACATTCGAAAGATTAATCGTATTTCCATTATCAGAAATATTACCGCCATATCCGCTCACAGGACCACCATTAGAAGATATGGATGACGTCACTGTTGAATTAGAAATATTTATAGCACCACCTAGACCATCCAAACCACAAGAAAAATTATCAGTTCCTCCATTCGACGATACGCTCGTAACAGTAGAACTTGAAATGGATAAACTTCCACCACTTCCGGCAACAGATTCCGAACAAATACTGTCAGTGTCGTGACCATTCGATGAGACTAAACCATTCACGATGGCGTTCTCTAACATAAAACCTGATCCGCTAAGACCTGGCCCTGTACCATTACCCTTAACATTGCCATTCACAGTCATACCATTACCATCAATTACAGTATCACTTGGACTTCCACCAGCAGTAACCACGAAACAGTCGGTACCAGAAGCAACTGAAAAAGTACTCGTTGAACTCAAAGTATATGTTCCGGTACTAGCGATCTCACCGCAACCATAGACTGTGCCTGGTACCAGAACATCAGCAAAAGCTTGTTTAGACAGCGAAAACAAAGACACTACAAAAACGAATGATAGAATAGACAATAAGCCAGTGTATCTCCTTAAAAAATTGAACACGGAGTAATCACTTTTCATATCTGATTATGGTAACACCAATATCCTAGAGGTTCAACTTACTCTTCGCTATCTGGTCCTTCCAATACTGCCACCTCTATACCAGGAGTCGCACCTGCTATGCGCAAAATATCCTTATCGACTTTCTTGAGCTCTTTACCAGAATTATTGTAATGATTAATGACTGTGCCAAGTGACACGCCAAGCTTCGTATGATATTCCTCATATTTTTTGAGATGAGTTCCGAGTTGCTCCACATGCTTCACGATGTCCTTTGCAGTCTCCTCTATCTGCATCGCCTTTAATCCCTGTAAAACAGTCTGTAAATAAGCCAGAAATGATGTTGGCGAAACAATGATAACTTTGTACTTACTAGCCGCTCGTTGTATCAAATTGTCCGTCTCATTTGCCAATGCGCCGATTTTATTAACAAGTAAATCATAATAAATCGCTTCATGAGGAATGAACATAAAAGCAAAATCCATTGTCCTCTCTGCTGGTCGGACATATTTCGATGTCTCGAGGATACGATTTTTAAGGTCGCTGACAAACAATTTTTCGAGGCGCTCTTTTTCAGCCGGATTCTTTTCTTCAACAAGTTTGTTGTAATTCTCCAGCGAAAACTTTGAATCAATCGGTATGACCTTATCCTTCACAAAAACAGCTGCATCCACAATCTCGCCATTTTTAAAAGCATACTGCATCTGATATTGCCCAGGCGCTAAAACATTTTTTAACAAAGTCTCCAAATAATACTCACCGAGAATACCGCGCTGTTTTGGATTCTTAAGAATATCCTGCAAACTCTGGAGTTGATCAGCAAAAGAAACAACCTGACGGTTCGTCTCATCAAGTTTGGTTAAACCTTGCGTCACTTCTTTTATAAGTTTCGACGACTCCGACATTTGTCTCGTCGAATCAGCAAATTGTAATCGCAACGAATCTTGCATTGAGCGGTTACCGTCGTTAATCTTTGCGTCTACAGTTTTACTTAGGTCACCCATTTTCTGGTCAACTGTGCGTGACATCTCATTTATCTGCTGAAGGATGAGGTTAAGCCCTTCGCTTTGTGGATTTTGCAGACTACCATTTAAATTTGCGCCACCAGCACCTCCAAGCGTATTTCTCTGACGCATGAGCATAACTGCCAAAAAAACTATGACAATGACTGCTAGTACGATGAGGATGATGAAAAGTGTGGTCATTTTAACATGTAGCGGTTTCTAACTTGTTGCAGTTTCTAGTTTATGAAGTCTTTTTTCATGATTATCTTGCTTAATCCTAATATCCTTTACTTCTGGTGCAAATATCTCCTTCATTTCCTTACGCACTATATAACCAGCTTCTTCACGAACAATCTCACGAACCTCTTCACGCCCAGGTTTATCTTTTGAAATTTCAACAAGAATAGAAAACTTGTGATTAAAATCATCCCTAAGTATGCCGAAATAGTGCTCAAATTTCTTATCAAGTTGTTTGGTAAGCCAGTCAAACTTTTGCTCGAACTTCTGTTCGAACTTTTGCTCAAACTTTTGGTCAAACATGCTGCTTATATAATTTTTATCTTGTGTATCTAATGACATAATTTATTACTTAATCTTATAATGGTCTGATTATATAAACAAGGTGATCAAATCCTGATAAATTTTCGCTAAAGAAACGATAAAAAAATCTAACCATAGCCAGACTTGCACCTTTCTACTTTTAACCCTATCATGTGCATATGACCCTCCACCAAACAATCAAAGAACAGATAAAAGACGCTCTTCGTGCAAAAGATACAATTCGACTTGATACACTTCGCAGTCTCACTGCTCTTTTCCAAAGCGAAATGATGTCTCAAAATATCTCTGGTGATTACATAACTGATGAAAAGGCTTTGGCACTTATCAAAAGAAGTGTTAAACAACACAAGGATTCCATTGAACAATTTGAAAAAGGTGGTCGCGATGATCTTGTCTCAAAAGAAAAAGCTGAACTCAATGTTCTTGAGTCATTTATGCCATCTATGATGCCATTCAATGAAGTTAAAATGATTGTTCACATGCGTGTTGACGCTCTCAAATCTGCTGGTACATTTGATCCAAAAGCTACTGGTAAAATCGTTGGCATGCTCATAAAAGAACTCGCTGGTAAAGCCGATGGCACGATGATCAAAAATGCTATCGATGAATTGATCACGACAAAATAGTCCGCTAAATCACCCAGTAGGTAAATCTGCTGATTTACATTTTTCCCCAAGGTTCCATTTCAACAATGAATGTTGAACCTTTTCCTTCTCCTGCTGATTCCGCACGCACTTCACCGTGATGAGCTGTAATAATTTCTTTGGCCACAAAAAGTCCAAGTCCTGTTCCCTTTATATTTGTTTTATTTGCATTGGTCGCACGACTCCATTTCAGAAAAAGGTGTGGCATAATTTCAGGATCTATACCTATACCAGTATCCTGAATTTTGAAAACAAATCTATTTTTTGCACGATTAAATGAAAGAGTTAAGTCAACTGAGCCTTTAGGTGTATACTTCATTGAATTATCGATCAGATTGGCAATAACCTGCTGGAATTTGTCATGATCAGCCGTTATACGGTAATCCATGTTCTCATCATCAACTTTAAATGAGAATTTCAATCCAGACTTTTCTATATTTGGTTTAAGTTCACCTAAAACATCTTCTATCAAAGCCTTAAAATCAATCGTCTCAAAGGCATATTTCATCGTACCAAGCTCGATGCGTGTGATGTTCAAATAATCATCTACGATACTAGTGAGAGTTTTTGCTGAATCATATATTCGCGAAACACCAAGTTTTGCTTCATCCGCCATTGCACCCATATCCCCATCAAGAATCATCGAGGCATAGCCCTTCATCGCTGTGAGCGGTGCACGAAGTTGATGTGTAGCAAACGATACAAACTCCGACTTCTGGCGGTCGAGCTCAGTGAGTCGAACATTTGCAGTTTCCAAGTCAGTGGCGAGCTTTTCTATTTTTTCACGTTGGGCGACTTCTTTTATGACACTACGGATTAGAAGGGTGCCAAAGATTACTAAGATTAGAAGTAAACCAGCGTTTATAAATTCATCCTGAGTATTATCAGCAAGCATCATTCTGACAAACACAAATATCCAGAGTGAAACCACTAGAAGTTGAGCAGATATAACTTTTATATCAAACATTTTGAATTTAATGATTGCATAAAATGTAAAAAATACAAAAGCAAGTATTGTGTATGGACCATAATTTACAAAATTGGAGTTTCCAAATAAAGGAAAAATATTATCAAACAGACAACCAAGTACTACGGATATACCGACTCCAATAACTATATATTGAGCCTGTAATTTATTGTACGCAGAAAATGATTTATATCCTTTGAAAAAATTCAAGAAAGAAATAATAATCAATATTAAAAAGAATATCAAAAATATTGGATATACTGGACCAGGAACAATGGCAGGAATTTGATCTGACAGAAAATAAACATTTTTAATATTCAGACTTGTTGGAACAAATGCTAGAAAAATACAGGTTAATATAATCACAGAAACATTAACACTTTTATTTATTATTTTTGTAACCGGAAAATATATTGATAATCGATACATGAAATATCCTATAAATATTGGTCCAATTAATGTAGCCTTACTCCAGAGTGTTATAGGAGATACGTCAGTCGATATATCAGTCATCAAATTGAAAAAAATCCAAATCATCACAGCAAAAATCAAATACATGAACGAGCGGTTTATTTTATTTGCCTTATCATTGAAATACACATATGCACCGAGGAACAGTGACAATACGAGTGATATTAATGAAAAAATGCCAAATAACATATTAATTTCTTGTTATAACATGATAATGTTGTCGATCAATGTGTAATCTCTTTAATTCTTTTGCTTGTCTAACTATTTTTGTAAAGTGATGTAAAAATGGATTAACATTTCTCGAATGATCAAACCCCATACTCGAACCAGCTGGTAAACTATCAATTATATTTTCTATCATTGATATTGAATACTTATTACCTCTATAACCTGATGATATGGCTATACCCATAAAGTAAAATATACTACCATCTATATATTCTTTTGGAAATTTAACCCTGAAATAATCCGCACTTATCCATGGAGTATTTTTAAAATCATTTGTAATCATGGCTATACCTATAACCCCATTTCCTTGTTTTGATAATACATATTTTCGAACTGTAGTATCAGCTAGACATTCTACAAAATGTTCTCGATCTAAACTCTGTCTACAAGGGCTCTTTTCATTTATAGGCACAAATGTTTTGTCATAAATATTCCACAAAACCGACACTTCATTTTCATTTACTATCCTATCGACCATAATTACTGTTATATCTTTTGGGAATGCGAAGGATTGCTTTGAGTATATTTTTTTAAATACAATGAATATTAGCGATAATATTATAATCAATAATATTATATAAACTACGATCGGTAAATTTTTCGCAAATAAAAATATATACAAATACGGCATCAGCCAACCAAATAGATGTGTCCCTATACCTACCTTCGTCTGATTATTAAATCTTAAACCATTACTTAATTTAAATGAGATGATATCTCTAAATTTTAAGTGTCTTGTACTTCCATAAATTATTAAAAATGCTCCAAGATATATTGGAATAATCGAAGAAATATATACAATTAAAAATAATCTAACATCGAGATTATAGTAAATCGCAAGATGATTACCAGCCAGACTTATTTGTTCAATAAAATTCAACATTTGAAAAAAATTCTAAATTTAATATATATCTTGAACTGGATACCTTGTACCTCTAATTATGAAATTTGTTTCAATATCCTTTAGTGTGAATAAATCAATAAAATATTTCACTATTAAATCCTTTTGTAGACCTTCTTTACATGTATATACATCGATACTAACAAATCCCCTTTTTGGAAATGTATGGATACTGATATGACTCTCCTGAATAACTACATAGCCACTCCATCCACCAGAATCTTTTTTACCATTTCCTTCAGCAAAAAACACTTGTGGTTCGCACAATTTATTCATCTCTATTTTATTTACTAGATCATTCAATGCAAATTTAACTAGATTTGAATTATTTAATTTTAATTCATCACCACCATATCCATCAATTGTTAGATGCTCACCAAAATGAAGTCCGGATTTTTTATTAATTTTCTTACTACCAGATGTCATGCATCATATTATAGCACCAATTTTACTCATCACATATTGAGCCTCATCTTTATATATATTCACATTTCCATCCTCCTCCCTAGGAACTGCCAACTTTAGCTCTTGTTGAGATATTGGCATGCCAAAAGTTACGATTATCCTTCTTTTCCTCAATAAAATATCAACCATAGTTGCCCCATACAAGCCAGAAATGCCGACTGGTATTATGAGTGTGTTTCCTTTTTCTGCCAGATAGACAATACCCCCTTTTGCTTCTTTGGGCTTACCGATACGGCTTATACCCCCTTCTGGAAAGACAAAAATGTTTTTATTTTCTTTTAGGAGCCGTATGTGGTTCACGAGTGATTTATCATAATCTTTCAAACCTGTGTAGACATAATGACCACCGATAAATCTAAAGATAAATCCTCCGTAAAATTTCTGTCTTACACTGCCACCATCATAAAAACTCTTTTCACGAATTGTGTAATATAGGGGAATAAACCTAGACATAAAAGGCAAACTTGCAGGTGTTATGAAAGGATCTAGCTCAGAAGAGTGGTTCGATGCAAAGATCACACCTTTGTCTTTCGGGAGGTTTGTGAGATTTTCTAAACCTTTAACTTCGAGATGACCGAAGAACCATAGGAACAATCGAGTTGGTGGCCAGATAACTACTTGGAATATATGCGCTGATATGAGAAAAAATATGTCCATGCGAGATAGGATATCATATTTTTAATCCCTTGACTTTCAACCACACCACCTGCTAGTATAAATGTCAAACAAACGAGAATTGGCGCAACCAAACTTAAGCTAACTCTCACACAAACTATTCGATCTATGAAAACTACAAACCGTCGGTTCAGTTCGGCGCTTTTTTGCGTCATGACTGCAGTCAGTATCATCGTCACTTCTCTTCTGGTGGTGTCGACAAAGGTGGAAGCACAGGGCACCACTATCACCATCATTCCGATAATCACATCAACCTCCATCAACACAAACCAGTCACAAGTAACTTCAACCGTGAACAGCCTCGAAACTGGAGACTTGTCGGGCTTGAATGTCATTCCAAACGGAAGCAGTCTGAGTGTTGCGTGGATCTTCAGTCACAATGGTGTTGGCTATCTCAATAATTGGTGCACGGTCATCACTAGCACCAACACATTCACATTGGGTCAGGTGCAATACACTTTAACTGACCAGTATCCATCTTCCCCGGTATCAATATCTGGGACATTTGGTGGACAAGGCTTAACTTACGATCTACTTGGTATTGGGATTAACTCTGGACCAGATGGTATCCTCGGCACTACGGATGATATTTACTACACTTCTGGAAATGCCAACACCCCAGTAAACGCAGTTTACCTGCTCGGCATGTCATCATCATTTGAACAAGGCAACCTATCAACCGATGATGCCCTGCATGCATGGTCAATATCATGCCCTGTCACTGAAACGGTAACTTATTCAGTAAACGGTGTCAGTAATTCAGGTTTTCTGACCTATACAGCGACACCGACACCAGAACCGTCAACCGCAACCATTTTCATCGGGTCACTATTTGGACTCGCTGGATATATGAAATTTAGGAAAAAACAGTAACGAAATGCCGCGCTCAAGTCTTGAGCGCGGCATATTTTATTTATGATTCTGTGACATTAATATTATATTTCTATAATTGACGATCTGATACAAGCTGTTTTTGATGAGTTCAATTTATAGCCTTTTGTCAAATCACATTTAAATTGGCAAGTAACGATTGAATTTGTACTACATGTAGTCGCGCCTGTAGGTGATCCTGGCTGACCGACATCTCCATTACAAGAAATTGCATGCGCAGGAAGCGTGCACAAAACCGGATTTTGTGTCACTGAATATGGAGTTACAACAACATCAAGTTCTTTTGTATGTGGAATAGAACTTCTACCTGAGGCCACATTATAAGTAAATGCAAATGACTTTGTGACTGTTGCTGTAACATTTGTAAATTGAGCTGTATAACTTCCATTATTTGTTGGATTAAAACCAGTAGGCCAATCACCATTAAAACTCAATGTTGTTGATGCAAACGCTGTGCCCCATGACCAAGAAATATTTGCTGATGCAGTACCATCACTCTGAGCCATCATATTTATTTTTTGTGGAGTACCCACTATCGCTGTAACTGGAATATCCTTAAGTGGTCCAACATTAGCCGATCCTTGCATATCAAGTTCAGTGCTATTATTAATCGTAGTCACACATCCCGTCGAACCTGCACATGAAGCCATGAACTGAACCCAGCCCATGACATTTCCACCCCAGGCATAACCTGAAATGGCTGAATTTGTATTATCAGAATTTACAGTATATGTAACTCCGCCGTTACCTGTTGCATCTGGTGAACTGTGATTTATTCCAGAGAGTTCCATACATCCATCCCAACCATCTGAACTATTTGTACCAGAACTATCTACGCGACCTTCCTCAGAAACTACACGAGCCCAGCCGGTAACCTGACCATAAGTTTGACTGCTACTACTCATATCTATGTGTGCTGGTATGTTGTTAAAACAAGTAGGCTGAACATTTAAATCAGAAGGATTAAAAGAAATCCAACCAACATTTCCTGACCAAGCATAACCACTCAAATTTCCAGAATCATCTACAGCAACATCATATGCTGAACCTGTATTTGCATCACTTGAGTTGAATGAAATCCAGCCAGTCGTACCTGACCATGCCCAACCATCCAAACAAACTGATGCGCCACTATATGGACAACTGACTGATTGTGCATGAACTGGAATCTTTGGACTCTGCACAAATGATACTGCCATACCAAGCACCACCACGAGGACGACGAGTGCTACGAGATATAATACTGTTTTTTTCATATCAAATTTATAATAATAAAGAGGTAATAATTACCCCAGAATTATAACACTTTCGGCCACTCCTCAACAATGAGCACAGACCGACCACTGTTGATATCCTGCCAGATCTCTTCAGTTACATAAGGCATAAAAGGATGCAAAGCTTTCAATATTGTCTGTAATGCATATAGCAAAAACTGAACTCGTGCTATTCGTGCCTCCATATCATCACCATTTAGGATAGGCTTACTTTCTTCCAAAATTTTGTCCGCCAATTCATGCCACACATAATGATATAGCTTTTCACCAACGAGATAGAACTTATACTCTTCCATTTCTTTTGTTATTTCAGCGATAAGGTCATTCAACTGTTTGAGATACGCCCGCTCAGTCGTACCCAACTTAATCATTGAGACTTGATCATTGAAAATTTGTGCATCAAAATCAATTCTCGGCACAACTGTCAAACCATACCTCTCTCCTTCAGCCACTGACAAAATAAATCGTGTAATATTCCAAATCTTATTACCAAAATTTTTGTATCCTTTAACCTTATCTTCTGACAATTTCATATCATTACCAGGGCCAGTTCCAACGATGAGAGAAAGACGGGTAGCATCAGCTCCATATTTTGAAATCATATCCAGCGGATCGATGATATTACCAAGTGACTTTGACATTTTTTTACCTTTTCCATCACGAACGAGTCCATGTAAATAAACCGTCTTAAAAGGAATATCGCCGAGGAGGCATCCTGTCATAAGAATCATACGAGCCACCCAGAAAAAAAGTATGTCATAACCAGTTTCCAAAACATTTGTTGGATGAAATAGTTTCAAATCTTCAGTTTTTTCTGGCCAACCCAAAGTCGAAAAAGTCCACAATCCTGATGAGAACCAAGTATCGAGAGTGTCTTCATCCTGTTTCCAACCTTCACCTATAGGTGCTTCAACTCCTACATAAATATCCTGCGATTCATTTTTGACTTCTTTATACCAAACTGGAATACGATGACCATACCAAATCTGCCTTGAAATACACCAGTCACGCAAATTATTTATCCAATGAAAATATGTCTTATCAAATCTCTCTGGAATAATTTCTATCAAACCATCCGGATTCGAATCAGCACTTTTTACAGCCTTTTGCATTATCTCCTTCAATGTTGTTTCAGAACCAGACTTTATACCAGGAATTTTTGAGTGCTCAAGTTTGAATTTTGAATCAACTGAAATAAACCACTGTAATTTTGGTAGAGGTTCAACGACTCCGCCAGTTCTCTCAGCTGTAGCGATATTTTGAAGCGTGTCTTCAGTTTTTTCCAACAAACTATTTTCTTCCAACCATTTAACGATAACATCACGCGCTGGAGCAACTTTCATTCCAGCAACAATACCCGCATTTGGCATCATTTTTGCAAATTCATCTATAACCTGTACTGATTGAACATTGTGGCGTCTAGCAATATCAGCATCTATAGAACTGTGAGCAGGAGTAACTCCGACAGCACCAGTACCAAATGCTGGATCAACGGCTTCATCAGCCACTATAATTATATTTAATTTTGCACCAGCAAAATTTATCTCGTATGTTTTTCCAACAAATTTTTTATATCTAATATCCTCTGGATGAACAGCAACAGCTGTATCACCTACTTTTGTTTCTGGACGAGTCGTAGCTATTGAAATTGGAAAATCCTTTGAATATTTAAAAGTGTAGAGCTTTGATTTGCGTTCTTCATATACAATTTCATCATCAGAAATTGTAGTTTGACCTTTTGGATCCCAATTTACAATACGATTTCCACGATAAATAAGTCCTAACTCATACATTTTTTTGAAAGCAGTTCGAACTGACTTTGTTCGCAATTCGTCTAAAGTAAAAGCTTCTCTTGACCAATCAATAGACGCACCCATTTTTCTAACCTGATCAATAATAGTGTCATGACTCTCTTGAGCAAAAATACTGACTCTTTTCAAAAATTCTTCACGACCTAAATCGTGTCGGCGTTTCCCCTCTTTTTTTTCAATTTCTTTTTCAACTTTTGATTGAGTCGCGATAGCAGCATGGTCGGTTCCTGGTAGCCACAAAGTCCTGAAGCCTTGCATTCGTTTGTAGCGAATCATAATGTCCTCTATGGCAAGCATCGCTGCATGACCCATATGCAATGTCCCAGTAACATTTGGTGGTGGTAAAACAATAGAAAAAGGTTCACCGTGTACGCCACGGCCAGGCTTGTCACTCGGCAATTTGTCAGGATTAAAATAACCAGACTTCTCCCACATCTCATATATGCGCGACTCCGTTTCTGCTGGATTGTATGGCTTGAGGAATTTCTCAGAAATGAGAGCGTGTACCTGCTTTGAAACATCTTTTTCGTTCATGAATGAAATACTAGCAGAAAATACGCCGACTTTCCATCAACACATAACCTAATTCGATTCTAGTGCTTTGACAAAACAAAAAATCGTGCTAATGTATGACACTCCCTTGATCTTTGTAAAATAGAATAAGGAAAAACAAACCACAACCAAATAAACTAGTCGGACTACGAATAATTATGAAAAAACTAATTGCGGCGGTTTTAACCATCGGCTGTTTGAGCTTGTCAAAAGCACAACCAGCTCCAACAAACAACGCGGCTTCATTCACAAACATCATTGTTTACAATTTTGTTGTCACAGCTCCCACGAGCCCCTCAAACTCATTCTCGTTGCAGAATGTGATGAGTTACATGGATAAACACGGTGTCATCGGGCTTATCCCAACCGACATCGCAAACAATCCCGCAGCCCTCAATCGCCCGAACATTTTGCGGGCGTGCGATATCATCTATTCCTCGGCAAACTATGACATGTGGGATGCGACGAATAACCCGACTGGTGCTTTTGCTGTGCAAAACGGCAAACGTGCTAGCGGTGGCTTGGATTGGCAACAGACGACACCTTTCCTCGCTTCTGATGTTTACTTCGTCTTTGATAGCGACGAACCGGCGCATTCTTTGCATTATGCTGGCAATGTCGCAACAAATACAGCAAATGGCTCACCTCTCACCTTTTCTTCGACACTCCGTGGCGAATTATGGGATGAGACCGGTAAACCAATTGCACAGTATTACAACGGCGAAAGCGTTGCGACGCATCCAATCAATCGCTTGCTGTGTCTGATCCGCGAAGGCTGGTATGTCACTGATTCAAATGGCCTAGGCTTGGATCTTAACTACTTCAAAAACCACATGACAATTGGTTTTTGCACACAGTTCTACATGATGAATGGCCAAGGTCAGAGCAAATGCCAGAGCAGTTCGCCTTGGCTCGATGTCATCGGAACCACGAATGTTAACGGTCAAGGTTATGGCGTATTTTCTTTGGAGGGTCAACGCCAGCTTGGCATGACTTATACCATCGAAGGTGTGCCGAATAATCTGAACCGTTCAATATTGTGGAACAACCTGTGGACTGACTTGGTTGATGGTTATACCTTTGTCGGGCCATATTGGCCAAACGGTTTTTTCAGGGCAATGGAAGGTAGTGTGGTGATTCCCCCACCTGCACCACCCAATCCAAACTTCCTTTTGAAATCACAGATATCAGTTCAAAGTCTGCCTGTGCTTCAAATTTCAAACGGTCCGGAGTAATCTGGTCGTTCGCAATCTTCAGTCTCTCCACTTAAACAGTGGAGGGATTTTTATTTATGTAATTACATTCCTATAAATATATCCGACTTTGACACCATAAGACTTCGTGTGCTAGTGTTGTCTTCCTAAGCATTTAATATGTCTTACTAAGATTCTACTATAAATAACAAGCGAGCTACAAAAAATATGAAAATAATTTCAAAGATAATCACAGTTTCAATAATTGGCATAACAGCCTCAGCTTTAGCGCCAATGGTTTTTGCTGACACAACTAATCCAGATAATTTTGTACCGACTCTAGGTCCAACAACGACTGAAGACACCGCGATCATCCCAAATACAGGCGGAGACAACAGTGCTGAAGCAAGTTCAACGCTCGTACCAAACAATGGCGGTACAAATGATACTGAAGGAGGCACGACACTCGTACCAAACGGTTCAGGTTCAAACGGTGATGAAATCGGTACAACTACAACCACCTCAACTACAACTGCCTCGACTACAGATTCAACACCACCTGCTCCAGAAACACCAAATGTGTCTGATGGCGGCGGATCTTCAGGATCAAGTGGAACTATTGTTCCAACAATATTTGCTTCTACAACAGCCTCAACTACTACGGCCCTGTCTTTGAATTCATGCCCACTCATCACGACTTTTATGCAAGCAAATGCAAACAATAACAGTGGTGATGTCACAAAACTCCAAACATTCTTGAAGAATGTTGAAAATCTTAATGTCGATATAACAGGCATATTTGATACCAACACTGTTGCAGCAGTCAAAGCTTTCCAAGCAAAATACCTCGCAGATACAATGGGTCCATGGAAATCAGCAACTCCTTCAGGTTCAGTATTTATTACAACAAAGAGAAAGATCAACGAGATCGCTTGTAATTCAACAATAACCCTAACACCAGAGGAAATCTCAATCATTAATTCTCATAATCAAAATCCTCCAGTCATTGGTTCAAACACAACAGGAACAACAACACCTGTAGTCGGTCCTACAATCGGTGAAGGTACAAGTACAAACTCAAATAATACTGCCAATACAGCTTCCGTCATCAATGCTCCAATATTAAATCGCGTTTGGAATTTCTTTAAAGGACTTTTCTAATCTAAAAAAAGAAAAATAATTAAACCCTGTAATACGGGTTTTTTATTTGTATGGTTGAACACCCAGTATCTTATCTATAGTTACAAATTGATACCCCTCTTTTTTTAACGATTCAATTATAATTGGCAAAGCTTCAATAGTATTTTCTCTGGAATAATCTGTGCCATATTCATGCCCATCATGCATAATTATTATGCCATCAGGTTTTGCGTAATTCAAAACATTTGAAACAACCGTACCTGATGAATTGTTATTATCCCAATCCTTTGGATCAATACTCCAACCTGCAAAAACATAACCTTCACTTTTTATTTCCTTAATCATGCCAGGAGAAGTGCTACTATATGGTGGCCTAAATAAATGTGGTATACGAAACAATTGTGGTATGTGAAGCGTATCTGGCTGAAGTGAAGTGGCTTGCATTATAACTGATTGCGCTTGAGAGATATCATCATGAAGTGTACTCGTAGCCATAACCGGCAATAGTCGTGAGTGACTGTAACTATGATTACCGATCACATCTCCATCAATGACTTCCCTGCGTACTTGATCTGGATGTTGTACAACATTTTTACCAATTAAGAAAAAAGTAGCTAGTACATGTTCTCTTTCCAGAATACTCAAAATTTGTGCGGTCGATGTTCCATATGGTCCATCATCAAAAGTGAGAGCGATGCGCTTTGAAAAGGCCGCAAGGTGTATAAAGTGATTTATGCCAATACCAAAACCGATGAGTGAAAGAGGAAGCATGGCAACATTGTAACAGGTTTAATTGATAAATCTAACAAGATCAGACTCCAAAGTTCCATCTCTTAGGGCTTTATCAATAATTTGTGGCATAACATTTACACCATCGTCTTTACTGACCCACTTAAGTTCATAAATTTCATCAGCATGTGAACCAGAAGGTTTATTCATCTTTGCATAATCAGCAGAATTTTTTATTTCAAAGAAAAATTCGACGGATTGTGTATCATTATTCACATAACCAGTATCGTCACTTATGTAATTATTTACATAAAATAATCTTCCCACATCTCCTTTGATACCAAGCTCTTCTTCCAATTCACGACTCAAACATTCTTTAATCTTCTCACCCCATTCTAGGTGTCCGCCAGGTAATACATAATAAGTATTTTTTGGTGAATGTTTAACAACCAATAATTTATTGTTATGAATAATAATCGCCCTGCATCGAATTATGATTTTTTTATCCATATAATGTTTTATACCGATGTGACCTTCAACAGGACATACCTCGAACCTGGGACAAAATCCTCGATACGCTGGCAGCTTTAAATAGCCGGGGTGAATTGCCCGACTTATCAATCATTCCTGGATTTAATCGTTATGATGCAGATGCCGATCCAAATGAGGATGGCAAGGGTGATTGTAGCTAAGTGGTGCCGTGAGGTAAGACACTAGAAATTGCCAGAATGGCAAATAAAATGACCCTCCGCAAACTTCACGAAGGGCCGATTAGCAAGCAATTCCATCTTGTTATCTAATCTTCCAACTAGGATGTTTCACCTTTTCTCTAGGACGGTTGGTATATCCACAGACTTTCGTCTGCTGTTGTTTTCCACGGAATGGTCTTATCTTTGATCGTGGATGCTGGGTCGATTAACTATCCTGCGGGGGAACAACAGTGATTCCCTTGAAAGCAACATTGATCGCATATCTGTGCCTACCCCATTGGAGGCCTCAATGCGCATTACTTTCGCTACAGAATAGCGTCCATTAGCACTCAGCTTTACAGGTCAATTGACCCGCCTGTGTCTGAGAATAGATCTGCCATGCAATGTAAGGATTTTATGCGGGCATGTTGGAATACTTCAAACAAAGCTTCACCTCCTTTCTCCAGAACATAGAATAGCATCTTATATTAACGAATACTATGTCTGAACACTAAACAGCGCAGGGTTGTTGACTGACTTGTTGATCATCTCTGAATTTGTGCGACCTAGGACGAAGGACGATTCGAGTAAGGATAAAAAAGGTTATTGTAGCGGAATGGTAGAGTGAGATAGGACGGGTATACTTGCCAGGGGCAAGAAAATCTATCAATGATTTAGAAAGTTGAAACTGCCACTGATCGGCACTGCTGTTTTAAACCTAATCTCAAAATTAATCTCATACCCATTTCCCCTTTTAAAACAAAATTCAGTTATTTCACCAAAATTTGGCTTCAAAGGGCAATCAACCAAAATCTCGACAAAATATTTTCTGAATTCACGCCAATAGTCAGTTTCATTAAGTTTATTTGGGATATTAAATTGGGTAAGTAGACTGATCAACTGTTTTCTAAATTCTACAAAATCAACCATTTCTAATACAAGGCTCGGTTGGTATTTATTTGCTAATATTGTTTTCTCAATGTTTTGTAATATTATCTTCATTGGAGACGCTTCAATAATTTTCGCGTGCAGAGCCCAATCAGTATGCCTTTTAAGAAGTGGAAAATTATTTGACAAGTTCTCATTTTCAATAAGTTTGCGTATCTTCGATAATATAAATATTACATCTTTTTCATCCGCAACAGGTTCACCAAAAGCCTGGCATAGTTTATTAATGAGTTCATTTGTCATATGTTTAATACATTTTAACGTAAATCAGCAGTATTCCAAAATCGTCGATTTTACCAGCTAAAATAAAAATATAATGGAACAACCACCAATCATCCGCAATCTTTACCCTCATCTCAACGATGAACAACTCGCTGAAGTAGAAGAAACCTGGGATCGATACCTCGAACTCGTAAAACGCATATTTGAGCGCTTAGAATATGAAGGTAAGCTTGATTCCGTATTTGAAAAGTTCGACTCCCCCCAAGGGTCAACCTGTTTTTGCGGAAAATGTGAAAAGTAGAAAACAAAAAACCAAGCATTTGCTTGGTTTTTTGGAAAGTTCGATATTGATGACTACTGTGACCCTACCAACTGGCTTTCCGAATTGATTAAACATAGGAATGATATAAAATTGGGCATTCAAGAATTAAGTATATTTGGCAAAACAAAATCCATTTAGTTATGATTCTACATTGTATCATTGGACCTTTCTTCGCCATCTATATAATCAGGTACGTCCTTATTTCTTGCAGCGATAATCTTTTTCATTTCGTCTATTTTAACGATCATCGCGATATCGCCATATTTAAGAGCGATGGTTCGGGATTTTTTTAAGTGCTTCTGTGCCTCTCGAAAGCGGTAGGCCGTCTTCAATTCATTTGCAAGATTGAAATACGCACTCGAAGCAGCGGAGTCATCGATCTGTTCAAGAAGCTTACCAGCTTCCAAGAGATCCTTCTTAAAAGACTTCACATATACAGGTAATTCACGGACCGTGACATTAATTAAGGCAAAGAAATTTTCAAAGATGGGATATCTGCATGATTGTGATTTTACCCACAATTTTCCATATAAGGTACCTCTGAGACAATCCGTCTTTCGTTGTAGATATTTTGAGCTTGATACCTGACCTCTATCCATGAGGATATATGCCTTAGTCTTCTTATCCTCACTTTTATTTGCCAACGTCAGGGCTTGTTCCAAAAGATTATCGGACTCATCTTCCATTTTCTTAGTTTCAGATGTGAGAACCTCGTACTCCATCTTGTCTGCTTCAGTAGCAAAACCAATCCAACCGGGCGTCAGCGTAAGACTGGTCACGCGATGCCACCTGATCGTAATCTGAAACCTAAGAAGATCGGCCTTTCGCGCCATAAAATGCGCTTGGTAATTACTAATACCAGCTTGTGTGGTTATCTTTATAGCTTCCTCGGCAAGATCGATTAACTTAGCATTATTCTTTACAGGACTAAGACTCGACAAAGAAGCGTCAATTAATCGTAGACGCAAGTTTGGTTCCTTGATTTTTGATTCCAAGACAACGAGAATAGCCGCCGCTTCTTGGCGCTTGCCTTGTATGGCTAAATCCATAGCTTTTTTAAGTTCGTTTTCGTTTGACATGGCGACCATATTGATACCAGTTTTTTAATTTATACCAGCGCATCTCGACCAAATGCCGTATAATTTTCAGGATAAAAAAGAAATCAAGGGGATATCTACGAAACCAATGACGCCTAACCTTGGAATTATGGGAGACGAAATATTTATAACAGTGACCGACAACCATCCTATTCATCTCCTCTACCTCGTTATTACTCCACTCAGCGTAACCTCGAAGCGGACTCCAACTCATACAGAGCGCAATCTCTGGCGACAGAGGAAGTGTAACCTGCACATTTTTTTGGCTGAGCCCAGGACTATGAAATTTCTGAAATTGAAGGTCTGGGTTAAATAGATTGCACGGATCGTCAGATGTGACGAATTTAGATCCTCTTTTAGCACAAAGAAAGGCGACACTCATTGGCATCAGCATCTCCGTGATGGACGGTAGCATCTGAACGATACTCATTCGATGGCTATTCTTTTGAAATTCCTTCATTTTCTCCGACTCTTTCGAATCGATGCCATGAGATTTTTCCATTGCCTCAGTATGCTCTATCAGCTCGTTATGGAAGCGATCCATGTTATCGCGATAGCGCGGTGTCCTTTGAAGCATTGCCGCGACAAAAGCGCAGAGTGTTATATGCTCCTCCTCACTCAGAGGCAAGTGCTTCTGGATCTTGTTTCTAAATATATTTGCGTATCTTCCTTCCAGATTTGAGAGGGTCTCTTCGATAGAGTAGTCTTTCTCACCAGTCTTTAGGCGAAGAGTGTATAAGTCAGTCTCAGTGAATATATTTGATGGAGCTTTTTTTCGTCCTACCTTTTCACCTCGATTGAATATCCAGACGTATGGCTCCTGACCGGCAGGAGTCTTTGGATCGACCCATCCGCGCAGATAGCACTCAGGGACGTAATGTTGTTTTGTGGGTTTATTCTTTGCCATATGTTACATCTTGGAATCGTTAATCCATGGAATCCTAAAAATCTCTTCCCAGTTATAGTGAATCGATGGCATCAACTCACTGAAACCTGCCTGATTAAGAAGTAATTGATATTTGATGACGAGCTTTTCGAGAAGAGCCAAAGCGTCATCGACTTCTTGAAAACTAAGATCTATCTTGAGAGTCTTGTCCTTATTTTTGTGAGCAATCCTTGTGTGTCGAAATTCCTTTATAGTCTTGGTCACCGCTAATAGGTCACTTATGTCCTTTTTGACAAAACTGATATCGATTTCTGCACCTGTACCGAAGTGTTCGACGAAATGCGCCTCGCCTATTTGGCGTGGTAGAGTTTTATACTGATCGGCAAACCATGATTTCGTAATGATTTTGTGATTTCTTTCAAGATCCTTCAGAAGCCTGATCAAGCTTATCACCACGGTTTTTTCGTCGACTTGTCTGGCAATACCAATAACCATCGCAGCACCGTAATTAGCCTGTAAATGATCCCAAAAGAAGTTATCCTTGCTCAGCTTTGAATTCGCCTTAATGATTTCACCTAAACGATGAAAAACATGCTGGTTCTCAATTAGGTCAGCGATGTCGTTCGTAATCTCTTCTATTTCTTTTTTCCATTGTGTAATTTTGGGTGGCATAGTGACAATCATACTCGTATTGGCAATTTAAAACAAAACTGAGCACTGTCATAAATTACAGCTTACTTTGGCAATCTACCACCACTATCAAGACACGCCTGCACCGATGCATATGGTGTAAATATCTTGGTTGCGGCGTAGTAACGAGTGCCGAGCGCATGGCACAGGCCAGCAGTACTCTTTTTGACCGCAGGATCAGCTGTATCGAGGATTAAGGACGGTGCAGAAACATTAGTTGCACCGATGGTAGTGATTGCTGTAGTTGTTGCATTCTTGATGCCCCTGCGTATATTGTCGTATGTGATCCAGTTTGACGAGATCTCGTGCTGTGCCTCGGACAGTGTTATTGAACCTTTGCAGACCTGACTGTGCAGATAGTTTTCAAAGCTGTCTTTCGTGCGTGATCCGTTGCTGATGAGATAACTTTCAGGCCAGAGATTTGATATGTCATTACTGCCACCAATTTCAAGACTGATTAGATGGTCTACCTCGTAATTGGCATGAAGCGAGTACGAGATGCCGTATTCCTTGAACACCTGCTTTTTCTCAGATAAGGGCACATCTCTCACCTTCATGGTATAGCCGACAGTGCAGATCGTGGTAGTGCCGATAGCAAAGACTGCGCCGGGTGTGCAGGCACTATCCGGTAGGGCCTGATTGGCGATACAACCGCTTGTTCTGATTTGAACGCCATATGATGCAAGTACGGGACTTGAAAATAGGACGATCGTACATATGATAACGATAGCAATTTTATTTTTCATATATTGTTTGAATTCAACGCAGGAAAATCAATGCAGCTCTCACAATTATCCGGCCGACAACGTGACAGTCTCCGGTATGTCAATCTGATGCCTCGTGTGGGTCCGTATTCTTTAATAGCGAGAATGGCATAGTTAGAGCATGACGGATGAAAACGACAACGGACGCCGAGACGATACAGCAATGGTGATATGGTCCGCTGATATATCCAAATCGGAATAAGAAATAACTTAGACATGGTGGATTACGACTTCTTTCTTCACCGCCTTCGATCCACACTTCGAGCATTTGCCGAGATCAACGACTTTCTTCTCGGGCATCAACCAAAATAGACACCCCAATGGAGTGCCGCATGTTCCGCATGTTAGCAAGGACTTGCCGACGTTATGCATCTCATTCGCCGTCTGTTCTCGCTTATCTTGTTTGCCATAAAACCACGTGTTACCACAAGCAGCGCAGGTGCACTTAGTCTCCTTAACCTCATGTGTGATGATCCCCGCTCCGGGCAGTCCGTCTGTCAGTGTTGTTGGACCCTTAGCTTTCGGCTTCAATATTACCTTAAGCTCACGGAATCCGTCAGAAAAAGATACGCTCAGCTTTCTCTCAAAGAAACGAGTAATCTGCGGGATAAATAACGCACCGATGAATACAAGGGCCACCCCGACGACGGCCGGATCGCCCGGAGCGAAAATGAAAGCAATGCCAAAAATGATGAGGATGACACTGATGATCCAGCGCAGAACTGACCATATGATTCTTAACGCCTTACTTTTAGTTTTTTGATTTTCTATGCTCATGTTATTGGGTTGATGTCGAGGCTGGTAGTAACGACTGCCAATTGCAATTCTTGCCTATAGCCATCTGCTCGTATTGATTCGTTGGATTCCAAGAGTATGTTCCGCGGAAATGAGCAAATATTTTGCAGTATTGGCTATCAGGGAGATTCGCGAGCTCGGGATTCTGCGCCTCTTGAGCAACAGTCGGATCGTCGAAAATCATGACATCGAACCACTTATCACTATGCTCCTTACGAAGCTGCTGAACGGCCGATAGGATCATTTTTACCTGAGGATCATTAAGAGGAGTATATTCATCCGGTGACAAACTCTCGGAATAGCCCAGCTCCTGATTCCATTCCCTTTGAATCGTAAGCGCAGGCGCATCGCTGCCTGTGGTGGTCGAATTATTTACCATATACAGGGATATAACCATCGGCAATTCATCAGGAGAAATCGCAGTGTCGGTGGTGTTTTGCGTGGCAACAGCCGGCTGTGGTTGTGGGCTATCGTTACTTACTATCGCGATTGGAGACGTTGACCTCGCCGAGACGGCAATGCCAAAGATAACGACGAGCACAACACCGGTAATGGTCCGGGTCATGCGTGACAACGAGACGTTCCACTTCTGCTTAATGAATGATGTAACGCCCGGAAGAATGAGAGCGGCTATGAGAATGAAAAGAATTCCGATGATAGGGTCCGAAAATATGCTGACAATCCCGATCAAAAGGACAAGTAATCCGATGATCCATCCGAGAAGTTTATATAAATTGTTGCTCATGATGATTATCTGATTTTGATAAATCCCCATGAAGTGAGATATAAGAAACCCACCACATGGGTGAGGACTTGCGCCCTCCGCGCCGGTTTCCCGACGTGGCTGATCAGAGCAACCCCATATGATGGGTTTCTTACTCTGATCAGACTCCTTTCGCCATGCCCAGCAACGCTGAGTTTAGGCTACTTCAAAAAATATTCAGTTGTATAAAATACTATACCATAAAATTTACCGATTGCACAAAGAAGTGCACAATGCATAATACAATAATGCCCTTGTTAAAAATCTATTGGGGCGTAGACTGAAAGTAAAATTACACGATATTACTATGACTACCCACGACCAATTTATTGGCGACATGTGGTGGCTGTTACAAGCTATCAAGAAAGAGACTCTCTCTACTCCTAACGAGATCGAATTTTCGGTGCGGACTGGCAACGATGGCAGTCCATCAGCAGCGACGCAATGCAATATGCTTCGTCGGTTGAGGGGTTGGTATCTTCTTGATTTTGAAGGACAAGCGACGCTTGATGATTTGGACAAGCCCATGAATTTACACTTATCCATCGATACCAAGAAATTCAATGACATATACATTCTTTTTGAGAATGGTCTCAAACTGAACATTGCAGGCTCCGAACTCTACGACCTTGCCAATCGATGGGTACGGCCGTTGAGCTATTCTGATAAAAAATCTTTCGAGGCATGGGAGATCATACGCGGCAAAGTCAAACCAACAAAGTATTTTCGAACCAAAAATGGATTGCCAACCAAACCGATAGTGATATTGCCTGAAGGTGCAAACTGGGAAGATATTGAAATCAGATTTAAAAATCTTTTCGATATTGACATATCTTTCCGTGAAAAACCTGTCAAATCGACTAACCATCAGGAACTTATGTTTTATAAAAGTAAGACGAGGGAAAAAGACCCCGACCGACAATGGAAACTACTCCACCTGCTTGCTTCAATCTACACGCTGTCAGCACAACAAAAACTGACCCTGCCACCAGCAACGATTAAAGACCTCGTTCCCGGGTTCAGCAAGAATGCTGGCGCATTGCAGACTATAAAGAAAAAACTTTCACAACATTTGCAAGTGATTTTCGGGATTAAAAATGACCCATTCGAGGAGTATAAAAATGTCTGCTATTACAGAACAAAATTCAAGCTTGTTACCACCGACCTACCTAACGAAAAACTGCACGAATTCGGCCAGAGCCTTGACGATACCCAAACATATGGCGATCATAATGGCGAACAAGAAGATCCTGAGGATACTATAGGATAGTCAACTACTTGTAGTATATTCCTCCGCAGCCCACTGAAAGTCAGTGGGCATTTTTCGTGTCAGGTAACTAAAAACCCTTGAAAATCCTCGAGTAAATTAGCGCCGCTGAACGTTCAGCATTAATAAGTAAAGGTCGTAGTCATATTAGCCAATATTAATTATGATAAAAAAATTACACAAGAAAACAGAATACGTTCCAGCTGAAACTGACCATGAACATTTTCAGAGCCATGATCTCGGACTCGTGGCGTTTTTGCTCTGTGCCGGTTACGAGATGGAGATAATGGATAAGTCGGTCCGCAACAAGGTCCTCTTCATTCTGAAGCGCGGTGACGGCATCGACGAGGCTACAAAAAATTATTGGAACTTCAAGGCTTCAGTTGACCCTCAAAGCTACTTCAACCAAATGAAGCGATTGAAGAATGAAATCTTCAGCTGCGATTGAACACCTTAGCAAATACTAAAAAATATTACCCTATATTACACATATGAAAGAAAAAATCTTCAATTTATTCAAGAAAAATAATATCCCGTTCGAATTCTTAGACAACGACTTTGCCATTGTATGCCCATTCAGGCCGGACATGGATGGTAACAGCAATTATCTCGCAACTTTCCAAATGAATAGTGAGACTGGCAGAGGATCATGTGCCTATTGTAGCGAATCCGCCGATTTTGACGAGATTCTGAAGCTGTTGAACATAAGTGAGGGTACTTCACCTTCGGCCGAGAAAAAACGCACGTTCGAGCAAATTTCGCCTCGGACAGGCATTTCTTTATCAGATAAAGTGATTGCAATACCAAAATTACATGAAAGCATTTTACAGACATGGACAATGGGTGACATCCTAACCCACGACTTCGGCACAGAAGAATGGCTGGTTGAATCACTTATCCCAAGCCAAGGCATGATGATACTCTCCGGAAGTCCAGGAGACTTCAAGACGTGGGTAACTATCCATATAGCCCTCTGTGTTTCTCGTGGCACTTCTGTATTCGGGAGATTCAAAACTGAACAAGGAAACGTCCTCGTTATCGATGAAGAAGATAATCTCCGTGATCTGAAAAAACGCCTGGGATTACTTGGGGCCAAAGGCACCGATAATGTCCATTACCTTTCGCAAAACAACATCAAGGTCGATGACGAAAAAAGTCGCGATGCTATTCTAAAAATAGTCAAAGAAAAAAATGTAAAACTCCTCATCATTGATTCTCTCGTCCGAGTACATCGTCAGGACGAGAACGACGCCAAAGGTATGGCCAAAGTCTTCAGTAGTCTCCAGGAAATAATAAAGGCTGGCGCATCTATTCTTTTCACTCACCACCACAGGAAACAAATGGGGTTCGGTCCTAACAATCCAGCACAAAGCATGCGTGGTTCTTCCGACATTCTGGCTGCCGTTGACTGTCATGTCACCATTGAGAAAAAGAGGGACGAAGATAATCGTCTTATCCTTCGACAAACAAAACTGCGACAAGCTGAAACATTAGCACCGTTCGAGATAAATATAATTAAGAGTGAATTTGGTCCATCTGGTTTTGAATACGCAGGTGGTCACGATGAAAAAAGGAAAAAAGCTGAGGAAGTTTCTAAAGCTGTAATTTCTGTACTTGCCGAAGATATTAAAAGCCGAATGGAAATCCATGAGGCTTTAGGTAATGAATTTGGTAAAACAGCTATAGACAACGGAATTAAAATAGCAGAAGAAGCTGGTGAGATAAAACGTGTGCCAAAGGTTGAGCTTTCATCTGAAAATAACCATAAGGCCTTCTATCGACTCTCAGCCACCAACAAGCTTCCTGCTTCCCAACCACATATAGATGCAGAAAGTCAGGAAGATAATTTATCAGCATAATTCTTCTTCCTAATTTCCTAAAATACATAATTAGGAAACAGGAAGCTACCACTAAAATGACAGAAATTCTCCCAAACAATACACCTGATAATAAGAAAGACGTAGTGACTAAACCACTGACTCCAAAAGAGAAAGCTATAGCCCTTCTCAAGAAATACTTCCCTGGTATGAGGCATCCAGCCATCAAAGATGATCCGGATTATGTGTTCAAGACGGTTCTAAAAAATCTTAGTAATCTTCCTGACGATATCGACACAAATTCGACTGTCGAAAGTTACATTCACGGTGAGTTATACGACCTACTCATGGCTACCGGCGTGGGGACACAGTTTGCCTCTGCCAGGGCGGTCCCATACCGCTACAAAGCTCTATTCATCAGCTTTACACGCCAACTCATAGAAGAATACAAATGTGATGGATCGAGCCAGATTGCCGTTGCAGAGATGGCTGCCAGTGCTTACGTTCGAGCTATCAAGATTCAGGGAGAAATGGTGAGTATGCCTTCCCAAATCGACCTCATGACTCCTGAGTCAAATAGATATTACTCAATATTGAGCAAAGACCTTGATCGTGCAGAGCGCCATTTTATAACAGCAGTAGGAATGCTCAAACATATGAATACTCCGCAAGTTTCAGTAAAGATAAATACCCAGAATGCATTCATCGCAGATAAGCAGCAGTTCAATAAAATTGACGATAAAAACAATGAAGCCAAATGATTTCGGAAAAATTACGGTCGAGGACTGTCAACGCCTGCCGATAACAGCATGCTTAAAGGCGTTCCAAACGCAGATGAAAATGGCTTTTCTTAAATCAAGTCTCGAGACTGCTGGTATCAAGATTGGCCTTGCAACGACAGAAACAGGCTTCGGTGGTGTCAGGTACTGGTTTATCTGTCCAGGGTGCGGAAAACGAATAGGGGTCATTCTGATTCATCCAATGACAGGAAAAATCGGCTGCCGAAAATGTATTGAGGTCGAGTACAGAGGCAAACGATTCAAGGGCATGATTGAAGATTCGATGTAAACATTATGATAAATTCGTCCTCAAATCTCAATAAGATTAAAAACCAGAGATATTATGATCTGGGGACAAATTTCACGTATGAAGACTGTACGACAAGGAATGACAAAGTCAGTGAAGTAACTAACTACCATTTCAGCCAAGATACGATAGAATCACTACGTGAGCTCGGAAGTGTTATTATACAAATACGAAAACGACTCACTACGGAGGGATATACTATTGCCGATGGTAAAATAGTCAAACTCAACAGTATTAAATGACAATGAAAACTATTGATAAAAATGGAGAGAAAATAATGGCTGAAATTCAAAGCGGTAAATACCGCGAGCACTATTTGATTTACAATCGTAAAAGTACAGACGACACTGATAACCAAAAAAACTCAATAAAGTACCAAAGGACAGAGAATACACGTTTTGCGTTTCGCGAACATCTTCCAATTGCCACACTTAACCTCGAAGGATTTGCTACAAATGGCATAATTTCAGAACGACATTCAGGTTTTAAAGAAAGAGGTGAACTGACCTTTGGTGAAGGCAACAAGGTCCAATATAGTGTCGATCGACCGAAATATTATCAACTCGCACAATTATTAAGTCAGAAGTACTTCAAAGGTGCTATATTTCTCTGCTGGGATCGAGCAAGTAGAAATAAAGGTGACGATACAATCCTTCGTAAACTCATGAAGGCAGGGGTTGATATCCGCTTCACACTCGCTCAATATGACAAGACAAGTGCCGGAGAACTACATATGGACATTGATGGCATGTTCTCTGAGCACCACTCACGAGTTACTCGCGAAAAAGTAACATTAACCATACGTAATAGTCGATCACGTGGGCTGTGTACTAACAGAGCACCGGTCGGATATCTCAATCTCGGTACTATGGATCATAAACCGTTTGATCCTAAACGAGCTCCTATAATAAGAAAACTTTTTGAAATCGCTGCAACTGGTGATTGGAGTCTGGCAGATCTCGCTCGTTGGGCTATTGAACAAGGTTTTACCATGCCACCAATGCGCCGTCGCCGAACACAAGATGAAATATTAGCTGAGGAAGAAGACGACATACGTCTAAATATCGAACCTATTGAACGTCTTCCAACTTTCACTTCTATTCATAAGATACTCACAAATCCATATTATAAAGCCCTTGTACCTGATGAGAATGGTAATTTAATACGAAGCACGAGCCACGAAGCAATGGTCCCAGATGAATTATTTGATAGGGTCCAAAGACAATTAGCAAAGAAAAATAAAAGTGCTCATTATGCAGAATTTTTGGACCATCCACTTCGTGGTATCGTAAATTGTGCTGAATGTACAAGAGCATTTACACCTTATCCTAAAAAAGGAACGATGTATTTTGGATCACGATGTAGATCTGGATGTACTAATAAACTTAAAAGCTTCAACTTTGATTTTATCGAAAAGAAAGTTGGGGTCTTAATTGAAAGTCTCTCCTTTACAAAAGATGAAATTGCCGAAATTGATGCACGTGCAAGTACTGATATAGCCCTCTTGGATCAAAAACGTATTAGTCAATTGGAAATTAACGAGCGAAGAAAGAAAAAAATACGTGAAGATCTAAGTTATTTAGGTACTAACAGACTTATGCTACTTAAGACAGGCGCTTATACACCAGAGAAGCTCGTAGCAGAAGAGGCTACACTTAATCTGGAACTTACCTCTCTATGTGAAGCAGAAGTGACATCTGATGTCTCAATGCGAGAAACAATCAAAGATGTAGTAAAACTTTCCGAACTGCTAAAAGATGCCCTACCTTGGTACTCTATTGCAAAACCCGAAGAAAAAGACCTGATGATACGAGTTATCTTTTCCGAACTCAGCATATCTGAAAATTCGATGCGGTATAAGTGTAAAAAAGGATTTCAAGCTCTCTCGAGCCGTTTCATCCCCTATGGTGACCAACGACAGGACATACCTCGAACTTGGGATAGAATTCTGGATACACTGTCAGCATTAAATAGCCAGGATTTGTTGCCTGATTTATCGCTCATTGATGATATTAGTAAACGCCGGGACGTAACAGATCCGATGAAGGACGGTCGTGATGATGGTAGCGCGGCGGTGAAATGAGAGTAGGTGTGTAGATATGACAGATTTGGCATATATGCTGGAATCTGTCCCAGAGGATTATCTTGCCGTTACGAATGATATATCCTTACCAGGGCTATAATGATTCAAAGCTCGCCCTAATAGCCCGTGCCATAAGATTTCTTCGTGTTTTTAAGAAAGCATCATAGTTCATGTCGTAAAAGTCTTTGGGCAAGCAATGATCGCTTAAAATAGCATCCAACTCTGACTCCTTGCCTACATAATTGCTTTTTTTAATGGCAGCAAAGTAATCGTTTGGCGATGAATCACTAATTTCAATGTTATCCTCAAATTCAAGATAGGTAAAATTTGCTACCTGGTTAATTTGTCGGCGATCTAACTTAAATGTGCTCTCCAAATAATTCTTTGGAAAGATATGATGTTTTTCCAAATCTTTTTTCCTTTTTTTCAAGGTCGGGTCAAACAAATCACTGACTCTCCTTTCGGAAAACAGGACTTTTGCGCCTTTTCTGATAAGGCTGGCAAAAAAAGTATTTCTAAGTGCATTTTTGTTTGATGACGAAACCAATAATGTATTCGGAACAGTAATTTCCCAGAAGTCATTTGTGAGTTCGCTCGCTATTGCCGCATTTAATAGTTTGATAAAGTCATCTTTACCCTTGGCATTTTTGAAATAATTTAAGTCCGACTCCATCTGTGTTTCAGGGGAATAGGAATAACGGCTGGTTACAGAAGAAAAGAAAAACCACTTCCCGATATTTCTTTCCAACTCCTTATGCCCCAGCCCATGTTTTTCTTTGGCTATTAAATATAGAATATATGCGTTAGCGATGTTGTTAGAAGAAGAAATAAGGTCTTTACTCTTAAAGCCAATCCCAAGAATTATTTTTAAGAATCCGTGCCAGTTTGTGTTGTCTAAAACCGTTGCTTGAGTTTCTTTGAATTTTTCAAATTGATCTTCCCTCAAAGAAATGGACACCTTTTTTGTGGCAAAATCGCGACCAGTCAATATCGCATAAGCATCTTTCATTTTACCCCTGCCAAAGCCAAGTCCTACGACAATACGAACCAAATCTTTGGGTGTTGGTTCAAATATGTAATTATATGGCGACTCCTTCTTATCTTTCTCTGGAACCTTTTTTGCCGATTTACAGAAATCATCAATTTGAGAACGGCCTTCGGGCCAAAAAACCGAAAGCAACGTAAGGATGAAGTCGGCCTGCTTTAATACCGTTCCCTTGCTGTTAATCCTGGTAAATATCTCAGCTACCTGTTCCTCTGTTAAATCAGGGACAATTTCAAGT
>CAIUUK010000053.1 GCA_903902315.1 uncultured bacterium
AGTAAGGATTTTACCTGAGAATTATAGTATTGATTCAAATGTAATAATAACTAAGAATAAGGTAATCATTCATCAATTGGATAATCCAGCTATAACCATGGTCATTGAAAGTGGTTCAGTAATAAGTCTCCAGAAGAATCTCTTTGAAATGCTTTGGAATTTCTGTAAATAGCCTATATTTGATTATTTCGGCCTTTTCCTGTACATTATCACTTACTAAAGGCATCTCGCTTTTTTAATTTATCACCAAGTAAAATCAATTTTTGGGCCACATTTATTATAAACGGCCAGAGAATTACACAACAAACACCATGCAACGCGATTACCCACTTGAGAGAATGCGAAACTTCGGAATCATCGCTCACATTGATGCCGGAAAAACAACGACATCAGAGCGTATCCTTTACTATACAGGTATGATCCACAAGATCGGTGAAGTTCACGAAGGTGAGACTACTACTGACTGGATGGAACAGGAGCGTGAGCGTGGTATCACTATCACAGCCGCAGCCATCACTTGTTTCTGGAACCCTACATATCGCCGTGGCCTCAAAGATGCCGCTGGTAAAGATGATGTCTCACAGAAAGTCCGTTTCAATATTATCGATACTCCAGGACACATCGACTTCACGGTAGAAGTGAAGCGATCACTGCGCGTGCTCGACGGTGCTGTTGTGGTCTTCGACGGTGTTGCAGGTGTTGAACCACAGTCAGAAACTAACTGGCGCTATGCCGATGAAGCCAATGTTCCACGCCTCTGTTTCATCAACAAAATGGACCGCATGGGTGCTTCATTTGAAAAGTCATACAAATCCATCCTCGAGCGTTTGAATAAGAACGCAGTCCGTTTCCAGTTGCCAATCGGTACAGAGGCTGATCACCATGGTGTCGTCGACCTTCTCCGTATGAAGGCGTATACATTCTCTGGCGAAAAGGGTATTGATATTATCGAAAGTGAAGTTCCTGCCGATATGCTCGATGAAGCAAAGAAATATCGTGCAGAGATGATAGAAAAGGTTGTTGAAACAGATGATGTTGCTATGCAGAACTTCCTCGATGGAAAAGAAATTTCTGAAGCAGATTTCAAGAAAGTTTGTCGCAAGGCTGTCATCGCCAACAAAATTTTCCCAGTTTTTACTGGTTCAGCTCTCAAGAACGTTGGTGTTCAGTTGGTCCTCGACGCAGTTGTAGACTACCTCCCATCACCACTCGATATGCCAGCTATCAAAGGTATCGATCCAAACACAGGTGCAGAGATCGAGCGTCACGCAAATGATAGTGAGCCTTTCTCAGCTCTTGCTTTCAAACTCCAAAACGACCCATTCGTCGGTGCTTTGACCTTCTTCCGTGTGTACTCAGGTACTATAGAAGCTGGTACATACATCTATAACTCAACTACAGGAAAGAAAGAGCGCCTCGGCCGTATTGTTCGCCTCCAGGCTGACAAGCGCGAAGAGGTTAAGAAAGTTTTTGCAGGTGAAATCGCAGCCGCCGTTGGTCTCAAAGACGCTCTTACTTCACACACTTTCTGTGATGAAGACAAGCCTATCATCCTCGAAAAGATTAAATTCATGGAACCAGTTATCTCACTCCGTATCGAACCAAAGACAAAGGCCGATCAGGAGAAAATGGGTATGGCTCTCCGCAAACTTGGTAACGAAGATCCAACATTCCGCGTTTCAAGTAATCAAGAAACAGGCGAGACTATCATTTCAGGTATGGGAGAACTCCACCTCGAAATCATGGTTGATCGTATGAAGCGTGAGTTTACTGTTGAAGCCAATGTCGGTAAGCCTCAAGTTGCATATCGCGAAACAATTCTTGGCAGTGCAGAAGCTGAACACAAGTACGTCAAACAGACTGGTGGTAAGGGTCAGTACGGTCACGTCAAACTCAATATCAAACCTATGCAGCCATGGCCAGAAGGCGAGAAGGTTCCAAAGAATGTGTCTAACTACGATGACTTCCGTTTCATCAACTCCATCACTGGCGGTGCTATCCCTGGTGAATTCATCCCAGCAGTTGAAAAGGGTGTTCATGAAGCTATGGATCGCGGTATCCTCGCTGGTTTCAAACTCGTTAATATTGAATGTGAACTGACATACGGTTCATACCACGATGTTGACTCATCAGAAATCGCCTACAAGATCGCAGCTTCACAAGCATTCCAGGAAGCATGTAAGCGTGCAAAACCAGTTATCCTCGAACCTATCATGAAGCTCGAAGTCGTCTGTCCAGAAAAATACATGGGTGACGTTATCGGTTCGATCTCAGCAAAGCGCGGTCTCATCGAAGGCTCAGAACCAAAAGGTATGAACCTCGCTATTCATGCGAAAGTTCCGTTGTCAGAAATGTTCGGTTACACAACAGACCTCCGTTCCATGACTTCAGGTCAAGGAAGTGCTCAGATGGAATTTGATCACTATGATGTTGTTCCAAAGAACGTTGAGACAGAGATTGTTGAGAAGAAAAAATAATTTTATTTATCTAGGAAAAACGTCGGTTAATTCGTCTGAATAGTAAAATTGTCCAGCTAATTCACCGAAACTAAGAGTGGTGGAGTCGAGAGTAATCTCAGCTCCACCACTTTTTGGATCTGAATTTGGTTCTGAATGTTGAAAACCGATGTTAAATAAAGTAGCCAATATTTCTGGACGATTGGAGATAGGCATTCCTACTCTTTGCCATTGAGACATGAGCTCTTTTAAATCGAGTGCACCATATAAATATGAATAATATCTATCATGCTCATCGGTTAATCTGGTAAAACGCTCAGTGTCTTTATCGGTCGTGGTGGTTGAGTAATCGAGCAGGTGAGCGTGAACTGAATCTATAAACCAAGGTGAATTCGTATTAGTTAGATTGTTTTCAATTTGAATGGCAGTGTTTTGTTTGATACCCATGACGCCCCAAGAAAATTGACTTTGATTGCCAAGGATTTTAAGCGGAGCAAATATTGATTTGAAAACCTCTCTATCAGAAAAGAATAGTCTCAGTTGTTCAACTATCAACGCAGAGACAATGAGTCTAGGGCTTACACCTGCATCAGCGGCGGCTTTGTTGATTACTGGAGCATCTTTCGTAACAGCATATTTCAGTACAGACCATTCATCTCCTGTTGCCCAAGCTGGTGTATTAGATGCAGAAGCGTTTTTGAAATAATCATGTTGAAGATCAATCGTCCCAGGAGTTTTTGTTAAGCCAAATTGAATGGCAGCATATACAGCTACGAGTGCAAAGCCAATGAATGCAAATATGTATATGATGATGGTGAATATTTTCTTCATTTATCAAACTATATCACAGCTCTCAGTTGTGGATAACTCTGCTATGCATTTTTTTAAATAGGTATATAATTATCCCACTACCCGAGGCGCGCCTTACACAAGGTGCGTCTCATTCTATTTTATGTCGTTCGAACGACAGTGAATAGTTAATTATTATTAAACTCTAATCAAGCTCTAATCATGAATCCAAAATTATTGTCTGGGGAAAATCTAAAATATGCAGTCGCTTTCTCTCTATTTTTAGGCGCCGCTTCTTTATTTGTCTCAGTTGTAGGTCTATCTGTAAATTCAGATCG
>CAIUUK010000054.1 GCA_903902315.1 uncultured bacterium
CGTCGGCGAGCTACTATCGCGTTAACTACTATCGCGCCAATAACTGTAACTATGCGAACACAAGATTCTTTGCTTGCCAGCAGCAATGCCCACAGCAACCTCGCAGCTTATGTTACAGGCGATAATCACCGTAAATTCGCAAGGGCCTGCAAATCACAATGCAGGCTCTTTTTTATACTTTTTCTTCCATATTTGAAGCATTTTTTATATCTTGACAGTCATCTATTTTCATGCTAAGATACTGAAATACACGGTTACGAGATGCTGGCCTGTTGTCAGCATCATTCTTTGAAATAACGAAAACTAGAAAATTAAAGTTATGAAAAAAATCATTTATAGCACATTGATCAGTGTCGGTTTTTTGTGGGTTGTCCTTGTGGTTTACTTCCACTACTACCCACGGCAGGTTTCAGTGGTTGCTGAGACCACGTCAGCTCAGGCTCAGCCCATTACGGCTGCTACGACTGTGCAAATACCGACCATGAAAACAAACATCGTGCTTGTCGTAAACAAAATCATCCGACTCACGAGCGAAACTAACATCATCAGTCTGGATGATTATGATCCGCAGACTGGAATCCACAACAAATTTGGTCCGCAGTTTCAACTCCTTCGAACTGGAACTAGTATGACGGTTTGGGATCCTGAAGGAAATTTAGGATCAAAACCGATTACGCTCGCAGACGACATGCGTCTGAATCTGAATACTCCACGTGGAAAGAAGGTGAACACACTCTATGTTTGGACTACGGATACAAACTCCAGTCCAACGGAGCTCCAAACGCAGTTTTACGGCTACAGATAATGTCGCTTCGACGAACTGCATAACAATTACGCAAACAGGCCGAGGAATTAAATCCTCCGCCTGTTTTTTATTTTGCCGCATGTTGCCTATTCTGCATTTCAACTAGTGAGATGAGATCGTATTTGATATGAGATATATAATACCCCACGCTGAAACCATAATAACTATACCTACTATACCTGCAATCATATGATTTTGACCTGTCTGGCGGGCACTGGCATCATCACCATGTATGAACATCTGTGCAACACCCCAAACAAATACAACCATAGCAACTGCAAACATCAGCATAATTAACGGACTGACAATATTTGACATTATTGGGTCTACAATTGAAGCGAATGTCGCTTTAGAATTTGTAGTTGCGTGTGCGATGTTAACAAAACTATTCATGAACTTTTATGGAACCTGTGGAGGATAATTTAATGTTGGGAAATTTTGTATAGGTGCGTTTGTGTTAGTTCTAAATGTGTTTGAGAGAATATTAACTAGACCCCAAATTGACAATATAACGAACAAACCAACTATACCCCAAAGAACGGCTCCACCAAGAGCTTTACGCTTTTCTGGATCCTCAGCAGCCATAATATATTTTACAACATTGAAAATGATGTAAAGAACCGCAAAGGCAATGAGAATTTCGATAATAGTATTACCGATGTTTGTAAGCTTGTATGTGAGAGAGTTTACATCGGTTATAGCCTGAGCACTTGCCAAGGCTGGAGCGATAACGACGAGAGACGCAATGATTTTTTTCATATTCTTATTTAATAAACTATGGATAATAATCTTATACTATAGCTACATTATACCCCACATGTTTCTATAGGAGCAAGAAGAAGTGTGGATTAATACAACCTGTATTATTTAGGAATAATATTACTGATATCAGTCCACGAACTATGTGCAAAACCTGAATTTCCAATTCCAAATGTATTTTGCAAGATATTTACAAGACCCCACATCGATAAAATCACAAAGAAACCAATAACACTATACATAACATATGTGCCAGCTTCTTTACGATTTTCATTTGGCATAATGAAGTACTTAAAGACATAATAGACAAAAATCACAACTGACAATGCTATAAGCAGAAAGAGTGCCTCATTTAAATAAGTGATTACACTATTTATAATAGTACAAAGAGTTAGAGATCTGGATGAGCTACATTGTGTACCAGAGGAACCCGCTAAACCATTTGATCCATTCGTTGAACCATATTGTGA
>CAIUUK010000055.1 GCA_903902315.1 uncultured bacterium
AAGCAGTCGATCAATGATACTGGCTGTCCGAATCCTACTCGCAAGGTTGTTTCTACGTGTACTGTTGATGGTAATACAGCATATTTCGGTATTAACTGTCCTCCAGTAGCTAGATATGTAGTACAGCCAGCTCCAATAACTACTATGTGTCCAGTACCAAAACCTCCAACAACATATTACTTATCTTCTGCTGCACCTGATCTAGTTAATAAGATGGCTGCAGTGTTTTACAGTATATTCAAGTTCTAATTTTAAGAGTGGGGCGGACTACCTAACGGGCTTGACAAATAATATAGATAGTGTATAGTATATGTATACGACTAGTTATAGGCGTATTCTATCAATAATAACCCGTTTATACGGCTTAAAATATATGACTTATTCAATAAATAAAAACAAAATCATCGGAAGCATCATCGTCGGTTTGGCGTTGGTTTTCGTTGTAGCCTCAGGTTCTTCACCTGCACAAGCAAGTGTAACCTGGAGTTCTGGTACAGGTTCAAGTTCAAATACTGCCACTCTTACGATCAACAGAAACAATCCTGTTACGATTGACTATACTGTAAATAAGACAAATTCTGGCAATATTTCTTTGACCCTCAACAGACCTATCACTGTTACAAATACACCCACAATTACGAATACAAATACATATCCTACTCCTACTATTGCGTACAATAACTATGATTCATCATATGGATATGGTTGTGATTATGGTTGTGGAAGTAATTATTATCCTCCAGTCTATACTCCTCCTGCTTATGTCTATCCAGTTACATATCAAACATATTCTCCTCTTCAGATTTCTTGTTACTCAATGCCTTTGTCAGCAAATGTTGGCAGTAGTGTAACTTGGGCTTCAAGTGTCTCTGGTGGAACAGGTTCATACAGTTATTCATGGACAGGTTCAAACGGATATATCGGTAACGGTTCATCTGTTTCAACAGTCTATTACAATCCTGGTACATACAATGCTTATTTGACAGTTACCTCTGGTGGACAGTCACAAAGTGTCACATGTAGTAGTTCTGTAACAATATATGGAACAAGTAATTATAATAACTATAACTACAACAACTATCAGAATCTTCAGGTCTCATGTACTCCAAATATTTCTTACACAACAGTAGGAACTACAGTTACATGGTCAGCTTCTGTTTACGGAACAACAGGATATTATCCTACATATAATTGGTCTGGTACTGATGGACTCTATGGATATGGTCAGACTATTTCAATGGCTTATAACAATCCTGGTTACAAGACAGCAACAGTCACAGTCACATCAAATGGTCAGACAGTTACACAGACATGCTCAACTTCAGTAAATGTTACTGGTTATCAGACTGGTTACACTGGTACTTATTACAATACAAACTTGTATGGTACAAACTCAAACAATAACAATAACGGTCTAGATATTGGATGTTATGCAGATCCTGCTACTGCTTCAATCAATCAGCCTGTAACTTGGGCAGTTGAAGTTACTGGTGGTGTCGCTCCATATACTTACTCATGGTCAGGTACAGATGGACTTACAGGTTCAGCAAGTACGTTGATTAAATACTACAGTACAGGAGGTTCAAAGAACGCCGTAGTCTCAGTTACATCAGCAGATGGTAAAACTGGAACTCGTGCTTGTACTAACGCTGTAAGTGTTGGTGGTGGAAATGGCGGTAACAATGCTAATAACGGGGCAGCCGTAAATGGTACAGGAACAAATGGTTCAAACACTAACGCTGCAACTAGTACCAACGCAAATCAGAGTAATAACGGTCAGTCTGCTGCGGCTCTCTTCTCGCTTCAGAATGTTCCATGGGGTTGGATAGCTATACTTATCATCCTCGTCCTCTTTGCAACTATTCTCTATCTCGTTTTCAATCGTCCAAAGATATAAGGATGGTTGGAAGGTAGTGGTGCGGAATTAGGATGGCATAGCGGGTGTGGTAAGTCTCCAAATAAAAGTCTAAAAACAAACGCCTATAACAGCAAAAAGCCCCCGAAAGGGGTTTTTGTTATGTGAAGTTTTGTGTATAATGTCTCTATGAAATCATTTGAAATTACAGGAGCTCAAAAAGAAGATGGTGAAGATTATCATGCAAGATTATTGCACATCATCAATGATATTAACGTTAAAGTAAGAGCAGTTGAACCAGACGCTTCTTTCCATAAGGAAATACATGAGCAAAAGAAATTAGATGCTACTAAAGAGATTGAAGAATTTGAGGAAATAAGACAGGATGTGTGCGATTCATTTGGCGTGAAAAACGATGATGAGCATGTATATATCTACCGAGGTCCTGGTGCAGGTGTTCAACGGGCAATGCGCGCCTTTTTTGTACTTATTGACTCGCTAACCAAAGAATCATTTTACGGTGAAGGCAGAATAGGTCATATTACATTATTTAAAAATCTTGCTGATAAATTAGAAAAAATTGATGGTCATTCAAATTTTGATACTATTAATGAAGCAATGCAGAATGATTCATTACGTTATCTAGTATTCAAAGGTTTCTTAAGTACTAAAGAATTTCAGGAACTTTCTGATTCAAATAGAAGTGTTCTAGAAACGCCTATAATTGATGAGTCTGGTCAAAAAGTTGAAACCCCGAGTACATGGTTTGTGACTGGTCATAATATTCCAGAACATATTTAATTTATTTTTACCTCCTTTATCCTTATTTTTTCTCTTTGATTTCTTGTTCTATTTTTATCAACACTTCTTCGGCTGAAAGTTGACCAATCTGTCCATGATCACGACTCTCGAGAGTGACTTTGCCAGCATCAATATCTTTGTCGCCAATGATGATGAAGTATGGAGTGTGAGTGGTTTTTGCATTACGAATCTTTTTACCAAAACCAGCATTTGAAGCGTCTAGTTCTGAACGGATCATTTTTGAACGGAGAAGATCGTGGACTTTTTGGGCGTGAGATACATGAGCCTCACCAATAGGGATAATGGCAACTTGAACTGGAGAAATCCAAAGAGGGAATTTGCCTCCATAATGTTCGATTAGAAAGGCAGTAAAGCGCTCTATAGCACCGATAGATGAACGATGAACAACGAAAGCACGGTGATCTTTACCGTCTTCACCGGTATATTTAAGATCAAAGCGTTCTGGCATAGCGAAGTCGTATTGAACGGTAAAGGCTGTATCTTCTTTGCCGTTGACGTTTTTCATTTGAATATCTATCTTTGGTCCATAGAAAGCGGCCTCGTCTTTTGCTTCTTTGAATGGTTTTCCACGCTGTTGCATGAGTGTGCGTAATAGAGATTCGCCTTTTTCCCAAGCTGTATCGTTTTTAAAATATTTTTCTGTATTCGCACGATCACCGAGTGAGAGACGGTATGAGTAGTTGTCTCCATGTTTCAGACCAAAAACTCCAGCAGCGTATTCTATGAGATCGAGAGCTTTACTAATTTCTGAAATAGCTTGTTCTTCACTGGCACAGATAATGTGTGCATCAGAGAGACAGAATGAGCGAACGCGTTGTAGACCCATGAGCTCGCCAGACTGTTCATAACGATAAAGTTTTGCTAGTTCAGCAATACGTATTGGAAGTTCGCGATAACTGTGAGGTCTTGAGTTATACATCTGGAAGTGATGTGGACAGGTCATAGGACGAAGCATGAATTTTTCGTCATCGATTTCTATAGGTGCGTACATTGAGTCTTTGTAATGAGGATAATGGCCAGATTTTTCATATAGTTCAAGCTTGGCAATATCAGGAGTACAGACATGCTCATAACCTCGGCGAATCTCTTCGTCGACGATGAAGCGCTCAAGTTCACGGCGAAATGTTGCGCCTTTTGGAAGCCACATCGGAAGACCTTTACCGACTGTCTGATCAATATAGAAAAGACCGAGTTCTGGACCGAGTTTTTTGTGGTCACGGTCTTTCATGTTTTCTGGAGATGAGTTTTGTGACGTATTTTGTGGCGTATTTTGTGAAGCGTTTTTTGGGTTTTGCTCTTTGTTCATTTTAATAAGTAAATTGATTCTGATAAAAGATCCGCACTTGAAGGACGTTGCGCGGATACGATTTCGCTAAATCAAAATCGCCCGAGCACGCGCGCAGTAAAACTGTGCACATGCTCGGGCGGAGAAAATTTAATGCTACTATTTGTATGGCGATTTTTTCTCTTCGCGGTTCCACCGAGCTTCCCGTCGTTGCCACTTCAGTCAGCTGAAGTGCTTAGATCGGACTCTTGTATTTTGCTGGACAGATTGGGTCTTTTGACTCGATTACGATGCTTTAGCTCTTGTGCTATAGCTCTCGCTTCGATTATGGTTGGTAGCCATAACGACTTCTGTATCTCAAGTATAGGCAATTTGATTAGTAGATGCAACTGGACATATTTACAACCCCTTCGCTCTTTCCAAAACGAAACCCCTCTCTTCATTTCTGCTGTTTAAAGTCGCTTTTATCGCTATACATTTGTCGATTTGGAGCAAACTTGCTGATTCTTTGTAATTTCTAGGGAAGACGACGACTTCAGCGGTGCCAGAGAAATCGGCAACAGTCATAAAAGCCATAGTCTCATTTTTCTTGGTTTGAATCGGACGGATAGCGGTAACGATTACTGCAAGAATTACAGCATCACCATCTTTTTTTGTTTCAAGAGCTTTCTTTATATTGATGTCACTTTTTGTAATTTGTGCACGATATTTTTCTAGAGGGTGGCCAGAGATATAAAGACCGAGTAGTTCTTTTTCCCAAGCGAGCTGGTCGCGCATGTCGATTCCCGGTGCCGGAAGAAGTTTGAGTCCTGGAACACTGGCATGATCATCCATGAGTCCAAAGAGCGAAGTCTGGTCAGTGTGACCCGCACCAATTTCTTTATTGAAGGCGAGTAATAGGTCTAGGTTAGCGAGCAAAGTACCACGACTTTCACCAAAACAATCGAGGGCACCAGCTTTTATGAGTGATTCGAGCGATTTTTTGTTAAGGTTGCGATCTTTGATACGTTCTAGGAAATTTGAAATAGTAGTAAAGTGGCCATTTTTCTTGCGCTCATCAATAATTGCAGTGGCTATGCCTTGGCCGAAGTTTTTGATGGTCACCAATCCGAAACGGATACGGGATTTGTCACCCTCTTTGATGACGGTGAACTGACTGAAACTTTCATTTACATCTGGTGGAAGAACAGGAATTTCCATACGTTTACATTCCTCGATTGTTGCGGCGATTTTTTCTGTATCACCTGATTCAGATGAAAGGACCGCTGAAAGATAAATTGCTGGGAAATGCGCTTTGAGATAAGCGGTGATGTAAGCGACACGACCATATGATACCGAGTGAGCTTTGTTGAAACCGTAGGCAGCAAAAGGCTCAATCCATTTCCAGACTTCTTTGGCTTTTTTGGGTGACCATTTACTATGTTTAATACATCCTTCGATAAACTTTTCTTTTTGCTTGGCCATTTCCTCGGGGATCTTTTTACCAACGGCTTTACGGAATTTATCAACTTCGCCCCATGAATATCCGGCGATGAGGTGTGCCATCATGAGGAGGTCGTCTTGGTAGACGAGAATACCGTATGTTTTATCGAGGATCTTCTCGAGTATAGGATCGAGGTACTGGATGAGCGAACGATCATGTTTGCGAGCAATATAATCAGGAATAAAACCAATAGGACCAGGACGATAGAGCGCCACCATAGCGTTTATGTCGTGGATAGTTGTGGGTTTGAGGTCTTTGAGGAAACGAGTCATACCGTCACCGTTTAATTGAAAAAGATCAGCTGTCTCACCACGAGCAAGCATCTCGAATGTTTTTTTGTCATCGATAGGAACATTTTCATAATCAATGGTGACACCTTCGATTTTTTTAATACGGTCGATAGCATCAGCGATGATGGTTAAGTTTTTGAGACCGAGAAAGTCGAATTTGAGGAGACCAGCTTCTTCGATGGAGTACATGTCGTACTGGCTGATGATCTTGCCTTCACCTTTTGGATCAAACTGAAGAGGAGTGAAATCGGTGAGAGCAGTTGGTGAAATTACTACACCAGCAGCGTGCACGCCGATATGTCTCGCACAACCTTCTATTTTGAGTGCCATATCGATAATGCGATGTGTGTCAGGTTCGCTATCATACATGGTTTTGAGCTCGGGAGTATCGATGAGTGCGCGTTCGATGGTCATAGGAAAACCTTGTGAACCCATTGGTATGGTCTTGGATATGCGATCGCCAGTCGCTACAGGGAAACCGAGAGCGCGTGCGACATCACGGACAGAACCGCGCGCGGCCATAGTTCCGAATGTACCAATCTGGGCAACTTTGTCTGCGCCGTATTTTCTGCGAACATAATCAATCATTTCATCGCGACGATTATCGGCATAGTCCATATCGATATCAGGGGCTGAAGGACGATCTGGGTTAAGGAAACGTTCAAAAGGAATTTCGTATTCGATCGGGTTGATGTTTGTAATACCAGCGAGGAAAGTTACAAGAGAACCAGAAACTGATCCACGGATGTTAGAGAGAATGCCATTTTCTTTTGCAAAGCGAAGGAGGTCTGCGACCACGAGGAAGTACGGAGCATAACCTTTATCGCGAATAACTTTTAGCTCGTATTCAGCACGCTTAATTAGCTCAGGAGTCTGTTCTAGATTGCGTGTTACAAAACCTTCGTAGACAAGATGTTTAAGTTCATCATCAGGAGTTCGCCCACTTTCAACGACGAATGCAGGAAAAACCCATTTACCTAGGACCATTTCAAATGTGCACCTCTCAACAATTTTCGCAGTGTTTTCCAATGCCTCAGGCATATCACGGAAAAGTTCCTCTGCTCGTTCAGGTGAAATAAAAGAAAAATCGTCTTCATCATTTTCAGAAATACGGTCAGATGAATCACTGTGACTGTTGACCCGAACAAGAGTTTCACGAGCTAAGCGATCGTCAGGCTTCATATAGTAGACATCATGCGCCGCCATAATAGGAATATTCTGACTCTTGGCAAAGGAAGCGAGGGTGGCCATATTTGTTTCGTGATCGTCGATTTCAGGATGATGTGTGATTTCAATGTAGAGACGATTTTCTATACCATTTTTTTCACCACTCGCGCTCGTTTTTTCACCAAAAACTTTTTTATAAAAGCCGGCTATTTCTTTTGCATTATCTTGATTGCGTCCTTTGAGAGATTGAACTATGTCACCAGAAAATGAAGGAGAAATGGCGATGAGTCCCTCATTATATTTTTCTAAAAGCTCGCGGTCGATACGAGGCTTATAATAAAAACCTTCCAAATGAGAAAGTGTGACGAGTTGAATTAGGTTTTGATAACCTTTTTCATTCATGGCCAGGAGGACGAGGCGTGTGCGACGATTGTCTATACCAGCCTGCATATCTTTGCGACTGCGAACTGCCATGAAAAAATCTACGCCTATAATTGGTTTGATCTCCGCTTTTTTGGCTGCCTTGAAAAATTCGATGGCACCATAGAGGTTGCCAGAATCAGTAAGTGCTAGAGCCGTCATGCCTAATTCCTTGGCTTTATCAACCAATTCATCAACTTTTGGTAATGCTGACAGAAGGGAGTAGTGCGAATGTGTGTGAAGGTGGGAGAAGCGGGACATGGCTGAAGTATAGCAAATAAGGCCTGTTTCATTAAGGCTTTTGAATGATATGATAAACGAATGAAAATAAGCGGGCTCAAATCTTCAAAACCATCATTCCTCATCGGCATAGATGAAGTTGGTCGTGGTCCTATCGCTGGCCCGGTGGCCGTTGGGGCATTTTGTATTTCTGCGGATAAATTAGCTCAAGTTCGCAAGATATTTCGTGGCGTCAAAGAATCAAAGCAATTATCTGAGCGAAAAAGAGAAGAATGGTTTGGAATAATTAATAAGGCTCAAAAAGATGGGTATGTTGATTATGCAGTTACATTTCAAAGTGAAAAGATAATAGATACAAAAGGTTTGTCATATGCAATCAGGTATTCACTCAAGACTTCATTGATTGGAGTTGTAGGTATTGCGAAAGCTGAATTAGATGATTTATCTTTGGACAGAATTCAGGTTCTGCTCGATGGTGGCTTGAAGGCACCTGCTGAATTTATTAATCAGAAAACGATTATCAAGGGAGATGAGAAAGAAATGGTGATTGCGCTAGCCTCGATCTGTGCCAAAGTTTTACGCGATAGAAAGATGAATAAATTTTCCAAGAAGCATCCTGGGTATGGATTTGAAAAACACAAAGGATATGGAACGCGAGGGCATTATAGTGCTATTAAAAGACATGGAATTCTGCCTATCCATCGAAAGAGTTTTTTGAAAACAGAAAACTGATGGTAGCGATAGAAGATGTCGCTCAGCCATCAGTTATTTCCTTGCCAAATATATTCTAACCACCTAGTCGAATTGCAAACGCCATAGCGATTTAGATAAACATCTGGTCAAACTATAGTTTAACACATGTAGTTGTATCGTTTTTTTTGGTTAATCTGTTCTAGATCACGAATACCAAGAAAAGTGCTAGAAAGATTGTTCCAAGAACAATGTTGATGGTTATGCCAGTCATTGAACCGATAACCCCAGCCGTTGCTGCTTTGATAGCGTGTATATGATGTTGTTTTCTGATGAGCTCGCCAATCATTATTCCGATGAATAAACCGATGAATCCACCAAAGAATGGGATGATGAGTGTGCCGATAATCGCTCCAGCTATGCCATAGAGAAATGTCTTACCTCTAGCACCACCGTAGCGTGCGGCGATAAGGCCGGCTGATTGATCAACTATTACAGAAAGAATCGCGAGCGCGCCTAAAATTGCCAATTCTTTCAAACTAAGTCTGTGGAAGTGGTCGATGAATCCATAGATGATTGCAATGATAAATAGGTATGGTACACCTGGTAGCATAAAAACGATGGCAATTATGCCAGGAATCATGAGGAGGGAGGCTATGATGATCAATGTAGTTGTTAGAATCATGTAATTTTATGAAGTACATTTCAATGGTGCCCGGGGTGGGAATCGAACCCACATGACCTTGCGATCGACAAATTTTAAGTCTGTTGCGTCTACCAATTTCGCCACCCGGGCAGGTGATAGTTCATAGTTTACCCTCAAAGGATAAAAATGAAAAGCGATTCTAAACGGAGGCCACGGCGAGAATCGAACTCGCGTATAGCTCTTTTGCAGAGAGCCGAATTACCACTTTTCTACGTGGCCGTGCGCTCACTCTATCATTTTATTGATGAGTCGTCTAACTTTATTCTGAACTATTTTTCTTCAACTTCGCGCTCTATCTCATCTATGCGTTGGCGGTTCTTTTCGCCTACATCTATAGATACTTCGAAAAACGGAACACGCATCATTCTGGCGTGATCTTGGACATATTCCCGAAGATCTCGTAAGCGTCTTGTAAAGAAATCCAATGCAGCATTTTCCTGATTTTCCGGAAGGACTGTAAAAAGGATTTTTGCTCTGGAACCACGAGCTTCGAGTTCAACACTCGTAATAGTGATAAGTGAAGTGCGATTTGATTCGCGCATTAGAAATTCACTGGCAAGTGCACGCAGGATTTCTTTCATTTTTTGGTCTTTTTGATCGCTCATGTTTTTTCTGTTTACGGTTTACTAATTACTGTTTACTTTAACTATATTTTTTCAACTGTTTTAACAGCTTCAATTTTATCTCCTACGGCGATTTCAACTTTTGCTTCAACCATCATGCCACATTCAAAGCCTATAGCCACTTCATCAACACGTTTTTTTTGACTCTGAAGCTCGCGGATTTTGCCACGACCGATTTCGTTTTCACGACGGATGATGCGAACCTCAACACCAGATGCCAGTGTGCCTTCTTGGACTTTTCCACCAACCACTTGGCGATCTTTTTCTTTTGAAAATACAGCGAGGATTTTGGCACGGCCGAGCATTTCTTCTATGTATTGCTTTGGAATTTTACTAGTGAAGATGTCCTGAACATATTGGATGAGTTCATAGATAATCTTAAAATTCTTTACATTTATTGGAACGGCGGCGCGCTCAATCATAGCCGCGGCTTTTTTATCAGGTTCAGCGTTGAAGCCTATGATAATTATATGAGGATCACCAATCGCGACTTTGACATCGTTTTCGTTTATTTCACCTAAACCTTCTGAGACGATTTTCAAACGGACTTTATCATGGGTAATTTTTACGAGTTCGTGTTTGATGCCTTCAATACTGCCAATGACATCGGCTTTGATGATGAGGGGAACTGTGACGACTTCTGGAACGGCTTCGCCTGGAGTGATTGGTGTAGCAGGCATGGCTAAAGGAGTTTCATTTAGGGTTTTTTGCGCTTGTGCGATCTTCATCTTATCAGCCTGCGCATTTTCTTCTGATATTTTTTCAGCTTCTTTTTTACTTGAAACCGTGACGAATTGAAGTCCGCAAGTTGGAATTTTACTCCAACCAAGAATCATAACTGGCATGCCAGCAACTCCTTCGAGAATTTTTTCTCCTTTGAAATTGTTAATAAATCTAACTGGAGCATAAGCGTCGCCGGAGACAACAAAAGTTCCAGGGGTGAGCGTACCATTTTTAATGAGAAGGGTAGCTGATATGCCAGATTTTGAACTTCGCTCTGATTCAATGATGACACCACCAGCTGGATCGACAGGATTGCTCTTTAGGTCGGATATTTCAGTAACAAGAATGATCATGTCGAGGAGATCAGAAACTCCTGTGCCTTTGAGTGCAGAAATTTCGACGCATGGTACATCACCACCCCAACCTTCGACATAAATTTCCTTTTCTCCGAGTGATTCTTTGGTTTTATTTACATTCGCATTAGGTTTGTCTACTTTGTTTATCGCGACGATGAAAGGGAGGTTTTGGTCCTTTATGTTTTTGTAAGCCTCAAGGGTTTGAGGTTTGACACCGTCTTCGGCTGAAACAACGAGGATAGCGACATCAGCTGCTTGAGCACCGCGTTCGCGAATAGAACAGAAAGCAGCATGACCGGGCGTATCGAGAAAAGTGAGCATACTCTTTTTTCCTTCTGCAGTGATGTGTTCAACCTGATATGCGCCGACATGTTGAGTGATACCACCCGCTTCGCCAGCTACAATATTTGATTTGCGGATATAGTCGAGGAGTGTTGATTTGCCGTGGTCAATATGACCCATAATAACAACCACAGGTGGTCGCTGTATCAGTGTAGGCGTGTTTTTAGCTGTTTTGGAAGGAGTAGCCATAGGAGAAGTGAGTGTAGCAGAATTAGGCTTATTTGACAACACTTTTTCTGAGTGGTAATGTCGGGTTAAGTAGTTGAACAAACAAAATTGAATAAAACGAAAGGAATTAAGTATGATAAAGATTAAGGTTCTCGGCTTTGGCGAAAGGCACGGAAAAAAGATTGCAAAGAAGATCAATGATCACATTAAGGATACTGAAGAGTATTCGTTCGAATTTTTTCAGAATCTCGAAATCAGTTTTGGGTATCTATCAACGGAAGACAAGCAGATAATCGTTGAAGGTATTCCAGGTAATGAACTTGATATTCTGACACGCCTCATTGAGTTCCTGCAGCGCCTTTGTGGGAAGTCGAAATCGAAGGTCACGCATGGTGTGCTGATACGTTTCCCTGATATTCGTCCTACTAAATCTGATAAAGCTGTTACGAGAATTCTCAAAGGTAATCCTATCGCACGTCTAATAGATGTGCGAGAAATACTACCGTAATCAGGTTAATTTCACAAAGAAGGTTGCCCCGCCAGCGCCTTCTTTTTTCATAGGTAGTGAAAGTGACAAGAAAAGTTGTCACTTTTGCAACCCCTCTTTTGCTTTTTCGATTGCTTCGCGTTCCTCATCTGACAATTCATATTCTGAAGCATGATTTTTTACTGGTTTTGAAAAGACGCTGACATGTTCGCGGGAATAGAGACTTGAAACAACGACGCCGTCACCATCTTCAGTTAAGAATGCAGTCGCGAAACTTTGATTGCCTCCACCACCATTGCCTTTAAATGGATTGAAACGGACAGTGTGGACTGATTGAACACTTTTCTTGAGACGCTTTTCGACGGTTGCCAGATAGAGTTCTAGTTCTTTTTTGAATGATTGGAGGTCATCAATATTTGTTGAAACAAAACCCAGAGAGTCGCTGATATGCTTTGAATCAATGCCAACGAGGAATTTTTTGAGCTTCATATACATCACTATCACGAGCACGAGCAACACGATCGAAACGACTGATAAGATGATAATTGCTATCCATGTTGGGTTAGTGATGATTGATTGCATGTGTGCATTATAGTATATTCACCTGATGAAGAGAATATACCTCGATTACGCATCCCTCACACCTATAGACCCTCGCGTCACGCGTGAGATGAGGAAGTATTCATCTGGTGCATATGCAAATCCGTCTTCTTTGTATAAGGAGGGTGTCGCTGCAAAAAATGCTCTCGCAATTGGGCGCCAAAAAGTCGCTGATTATTTGAATGCACATTTAGATGAGATAATTTTCACTGCTGGAGGAACTGAGGCAAATGCATTGGCTATAGAGGGCGTTGTCAAAGCCTTTAAGGGTCAAAAAGACAATTGGAATAAAAAGCCACACATCATCATTTCAGCGATCGAACATTCATCTATCCTTGAAACTGCGAACATGATGGAAAAATATGGTTGTGAAGTTACCAGACTTGCTGTTGATAAAGGCGGTGTTATTTCACTGAATGAATTGAAGAAAGCTATTAAGTCAGAGACTATCCTGGTCTCAATAATGACTGTAAATAATGAGATAGGTTCAGTTCAGCCGATAAAGGAGATTGCCAAAATTATACGACATGCTCGTGCTGATTTTAGAGGTCCAACCTCTGAGAGGTCAGACCTCTATCCTTTATTGCACACTGACGCCGCACAGGCTCTCTATGAAGAAATAAACATGGATAATTTTGGAGTTGATTTGCTGACTCTTGATGGTGGAAAAGTTTATGGTCCAAGAGGTATCGGTGCTTTGTATGTAAGACGTTTGGTGATCGAAGGTGGATTGATTGAGCCAATCATTCTAGGTGGCGGACAGGAGAGAGGGCTTCGCTCTGGTACAGAAAATATTCCCGGAATAATGGGTTTTGGTATGGCGCTTGAGTTATTAAAAAGTGCGCACTTTAGTCAACTAAAGTGGAGTGAAAAGGAGATGACGCGACTTGGAGAACTTCGAAATTCCTTTATTGAAGGCCTCAGGAAAATTCGCCAAGACATCACAGTAAATGGTAGCGATCAGAATGATCTATCACGCCAGTCACCTCACATCCTCAATGTTTCCATTCCAGGCATCGATAATGAATTTTTACTTTTTCAGCTTGATGCAAAGGGGATAGCTTGCTCAACCAAAAGTTCATGCCTCCGCGACGAGGAAGAGTCGTATGTTTTGAAAGCGATTATCGCCGATAGCAAAACATCGCTCCGATTCTCGTTCGGTAGATGGACGAAGAAGGCCGATATCAAGCAAGCTTTGAAGGTAATTGCTGGCATAATCGGTAGCCCGCTTGCATCCTAAGCCACATTCTGGTACTATCCTCTTCTACATATGCTTATCATCAGATTACAGCGCACAGGACGAAAACACGAACCAACTTTCCGTGTGGTTTTGACAGACTCAAAGAACGGCCCAAAGAGTGGTAAATATTTGAAGAACCTCGGTTGGTATGATTCTCGCCTCAAGAACAAGGCTGATCAGCTCGACACAGAAGCTATAAAGAAATGGATTGCACAAGGTGTACAGCTCTCAACCACTCTCCACAACTTCCTCGTCTCACAAAAAGTTATCACCGGCAAGAAAATCAATGCTCTCCCAAAGAAAACTCCTATCAAGAAAGAAGTTGCCCCAGAAGCCGCAAAGCCTGCAGAAGCAACTCCAGCACCAGCTCCAGTAGCCTAAATAAATTCCAGATAACAACAAGTCGCCTCTGGCGGTTTTTTGTTATAGCACCTTGCGCCAAACCATTCCTTTGCTAGAATGGTACCAGTACAGCGAACTGTACGATTTATAAAACAATTTTTACCTCACGAATAATATGCAAGCAGACCAGCAGTTCCTCGAGTATGTCATCAAAGCTTTAGTAGACAATCCAGAGCAAGTCAAAGTCGTCCGCACAGTCGATGAGATGGGAGTTCTCCTCACTCTCGAAGTTGGTGCTGCAGATATGGGCAAGATCATCGGTCGTCAGGGCAATACCGCCAAGTCTATCCGCACACTCCTACGTGTCGTTGGTATGAAGAACAACAGTCGCGTTAATTTGAAGATCAACGAACCAATCGGCGGTTTGAAATCTGCTGAGCGTATGGCTGCAACTGGTGCTACAGGCGCAGCGCCAATTTCTTCAGCTTCGACAGCAGCACCGCTTTCACCATCACCAGTCGTTAAGTCTCTCGATGACGCTATGGCTGATTTGAAGCTAGAGTAATCGGTAAATGGTAAACGGAAATCAGAATAGTCACAGCAAAAAGTCGGCGAAGTGCCGATTTTTTGTTTGGGCGGGATGTGGTAAAATTATTGCCCGCTGTTCTTTTAGTTTTAAACATTTTTTGAAAACAATGTAATGAAAGGGGATTATGTTGCATAGACGGATATTGAAATTACCGAGTAAATACTTCTGGACAACTTTGAGCAATCTGCACGAAATTGGCCCGAGATTTACGAAGTTCATGCAAAGTATCTGTTAGCGTGGTGTCGGTGTTGTAGCTGACAAAAATCACAATCCGTGGTATTATGAGTGCCACGGATTTTTTATACCCGATTTATCTCAAATGACCACATATCACCTCATAACCCTATTCCCAGAAAGTGTTGAGCCATATGTTAGTTCATCGATACTTAAACGTGCTCAAGAAAAGGGAATAATAGCCATCAAATACTACAATCCACGTGATTTTGTTGAATTAAAGAAGAATCCATCGTATTCTGATCGTCGTGTCGACAATCGTCCATATGGTGGAGGTCCAGGAATGGTTATTGAAGCGTTGCCAATCATCCGAGCTATCGAATCTGCCGTAGGGAAAAAGGTTAAAGGTTCAAAAGTTAAAATAGTTTTCTTCAGTCCAGCAGGAAAACAGTTCACAAATGAGATCGCCGAAACATTTAAAAAATACACTGATATCGTATTTGTTTGCGGTCGTTACGAAGGCATCGACGCTCGCGTAAAGAAAGCATTTCCTATGATTGATATTTCAGTTGGTCCATATGTGCTAACTGGAGGTGAACTACCGGCGATGATCATGATAGATACAATCACTCGTCGTATTCCTGGAGTTCTCGGCGACCATGCATCGGTTGAGGAAAACCGTATTGCAAGTCCAGATGTTTATACGCGTCCAGAGGTTATAGAATATAAAGGCAAAAAATACCGTGTTCCAAAAGTTCTTTTGAGCGGTCATCATGCAAAAATGGATGAATGGCGAACAGCGGTTCGAGCTGACGGAGGCCGTGGTAAAAGAAAAGAGAAGTAATCAGTAAACAGTAAATAGAACGCATTACGACATAATTTTTTGTGCATGTAATCTTGTGCACGTGATTTTCTTTTTGATAAAATATTAGCATCACATCTGCCCAGGTGATATCTATAATTCTAGGAAGCCACACGAAACCAAATTTTCTCTGTAGGTGTGGATAATGGTTCGATTATAAGTTATATATAAATAATTGCTAATATGCATGAGTACTATGTTAATTTCACCAATACAACCAAATAAAGATTATGTTACAAGTGGAGAATTTCGAGATCATGATCAGTACATGAGAGATGGTTTCGAAAAAGTCTTTGAGCAAGCTGATAATGTAGAAATACATTTGATCCAAAGACTAGATAAATTAGAAGCAAATACAAATAAACGTTTTGACACTGTAGATACACGACTCAATGTTGTAGATAAACGACTTAATGGAATAGATAAAAGACTCGATGGTGTAGACGGAAGACTCGATGGGATAGATAAGAAGTTGAATATAATTGATAAAAAATTCAATAACATTGATCGAAAAATTGATAATATTACAAATTTATTAGTTAAAAAATCATAAATATATGAATGCTAAAAAATCTGAAATAACTTTTGTGGGTCCTGTTATATCACCTAAAATCAAGAGATTAGAGAAAATCCTCGAAAAAAGACGAAAAGAGAAGCCTCTAGAACAAAAGATCCGAGAAAAAGAAGAATATCTAGAAACAATGGTATACGGATTTGATTTCAAGAGAACAAAAAAGATTGGTAAATAAAAAAGCGAGACGGTTTGAGGCCGTCTCGCTATGAATTGAAGTGTTAATTGGTCTCGACACTTGCCAACATGTCCAGACGAAAACATTTTTTCATGTCGTCACGGGTGAGGATTGAGTCAATTAATCCAAACTCCTTGGCGTCTCTGGCAACCAGTCGTTCCTCTTTGACACAAGCATCACGAATGACTTCAAGAGTCTTTTCGGTCCGTTCGGTCAAGATGTCATATATGAACTGTTGGCGATTCTTCATTGTCTGGTGCAATTTCTTGAGTTTTTTGCCAGTAGAATCCTCCAAGACATCCAATGAAACCTGATTTTGAGAGATGTGATGAATCATGACGTTTCCGTGACGTGCACACATCCGGACATCACATCCTTGTAAAATTACAGCAGCCATAGAGTGGGCTCGGCTGAAGACTATTCCAGTTGTCTTTCCGGGGTAGTTTTCCACAAGGTCATAGATATCCAATCCAAATCCGACATCACCACCACCGCTTTCGATGATAACGGTTATGTCAGGGCAGTTGTTTAACAGGTAGTCGGCGATAAGTGATCGCACACTTTCATACATATCTTCTCCTACCCGGCCGACAATCGGCAGAACCCGCTTTTTAAAGCAGGCTTCTTGGTCTTCTTTACTTAATGCGCTCATAATTTGTCCTTTTTATTGATTTTTGATGGTTCTAACGTTATGTTGTGACAATATCACATATATCGCCTCCTGTCCACTTGACTTTCTCTCGGGCTGTGATAGGCTCTTCACTAACTTCGCAGATTGAGTTCTGCAGCGCCTTCAAGTCGAAAGACGAAGAATGGCCAAAGCGGAGGATTACAAAGGCTTAAAATTGATCCTACCCAGTGCATATCACACTCCAGGAAGTGCGTATATAGCAAAACCGTCCCCGAAACGGTGATTTTTTGCGTCCCAGAATGCGTCCCTAAGTTTTGTTCTTTGCCCATTTTAATTATAAAGTTCGTAATTTATCAGGTTCCTAATTTTTAATAACATGCCTAACTCATCTCTCATCCACACGACCGGTCCTCGCCCAAAGAAATATTTTTCAAGATATCAAGCACCTCTCACTGAGATGCCAAACTTGGTTGAATCACAGCTGACATCTTTTGCGTGGTTACTCGAAGAAGGATTTGGAAATCTTCTCAAAGAGTTTTCTCCTATCTCCGACTATGCTGGCAAAAAGTTCGACCTTTCGATGGGAGGTATTGAGCTTGTTCGTCCAAAATTTGACGAGCACTATGCAAAAATCAACAAATTGAACTATGAAGGTCAGATCAAGGTTAAGGTTGTCCTCAAAAACAAGACAATCAATGTAGTCAAAGAGCAGGAAATGTTCCTCGCTGATATTCCTCTCATTACTGATCATGGAACATTCATCATCAATGGTGTTGAGCGCGTCATATCTCCTCAGCTCGCTCGTTCATTTGGTATTTTCTTTACTTCAAATGAAGTAAAAGGAAAGAACTACTTTGGTGCAAAAATCATTCCTACTCGTGGTGTATGGATGGAAATAGAAATGGACACAGATGGAACTGTCATCACTCGTGTTGATCGCAAGAGAAAATTCCCAGTTACATCACTCCTCCGTATCTTGGGTGCAGCAACCAATGAAGCTATCCTTGGCCTTTTTAAAGGTAATCCTGAGATTTTGAAGGCTGTAGAACTTACACTTGCCAAAGATCATGCAAAAACAGTTGATGAGTCATATATGGAAATTCACAAGCGTCTTCGTGATGGTGACCTTGCTACAGCTGAAAACGCTCGTACATTTATTCAATCTATCTTGAAAGCTGATCGCTATGACATTTCTCCAGTTGGTCGTTTCCGTTTCAACAAGCGTTTTGGAAAATCAATGGAAGAAAAAGAACTCGCTCGCAGAACGATTTCTCTAGATGATATTGTCACAACAGTTGGACATATTGTTACTTTGGCTATTACTCCAGATATGCAGCCTGATGACATCGATCACCTTGGAAGTCGCCGTGTTCGTTACGTTGGCGAGCTCATCGAACAGCGTATTCGTCTTGGCCTCACACAGATGAAGCGTAATATTCAAGACAAAATGTCGACAGTTGAACCTGATGTCACTTTGCCGGTTTCATTTATTTATCCTCGTCCTCTCCAGGCACGCATCAAAGAATTTTTCACAACAAACCAGTTGTCTCAATTCATGCAACAGGAAAACGTCCTCACTGAAATCGAGCATCTCCGTACTTTGACTGCTCTAGGTCCCGGCGGTCTTTCACGCGAGCGTGCTGGATTCGAAGTTCGTGACGTGCACCCATCGCACTATGGTCGTCTCTGTCCTATCCACACACCAGAAGGTCCAAACATCGGTCTCGTTCTTCGTCTGACTGCTTATGCGCGTATCAACCATTTCGGTATGATCGAAACTCCATATGCAAAAGTAAAGGGTGGCGTAGTCAGTAAGGAAATTATATATATGAATGCTTTGGAAGAAGAGAACTTCCGCATCGCTCACGCCGCAACTCCTTGTGATGCAAATGGCAAAATTATTGGTAATGAAGTAGAAGTTCGTATCAACGGCCGTCCAGCACTTGCAACAGCGAAGGAAGTTGATTATATCGACATTGCTGCAAACCAAGCTTTCTCAATTGCTACATCTCTCATCCCATTCCTTAACCATGATGCTGCTAACCGTGCATTGATGGGATCGAACATGCAGAAGCAAGCAACTCCATGTCTCGTACCAGAAGCTCCGGTTGTTGCAACTGGCATGGAGGCAAAGGCTGTTATCGATACAGGTCGTGTAATTGCTGCTCAAGAAGATGGTGAAATCACACATGTCGATGCAAAGAAGGTTACATTTAAATCAAAGAAAACAGGCAAGAGTCACGATTACAATCTCGTTCTCTTCTCACGAACAAACGGCTTTACGGTTTTTCATCAGCGTCCAATCGTCTCTGTTGGTGACAAAGTAAAGAAGGGAGATATTCTCGTTGATACATCAACTTCTGATAAAGGTGAAATCGCACTTGGTCATAATGCTCTCGTGGCATTCATGTCATGGTCTGGATCAAACTACGAAGATGCCATCATTCTCTCAGAGCGCGTCGTCAAAAACAGTAAGTGGTCATCTATCCATATAGAAGAGTTCGTAGTTAACGTTCGTGATACAAAACTCGGTCCAGAAGTTACAACCTGCGATATTCCAAATGTAGGTGAAGCTAAACTCAAGAACCTCACCGAAGAAGGTATTGTCCGCATCGGTGCAGAAGTTCGTCCTGGCGATATCCTCGTTGGTAAGATTTCTCCAAAAGGCGAGACACAGCTCACTCCAGAAGAGCGCCTCCTCCGTTCTATTTTCGGCGAAAAAGCTCGCGATGTGAAAGATACATCAAAGCGTATGGAAAACGGCAAGCGTGGTCGTGTCATTTCGGTCAAGATTTTCTCACGCGAAAAAGGTGACAAGCTCGAATCAGGAATTATTAAGAAAATTTATATTGAAGTTGCTCAGGTCCGTAATGTTTCAGTTGGTGACAAGATGGCTGGACGCCACGGTAACAAAGGTGTTATTTCAAAGATCCTTCCAGAAGAAGATATGCCTTATATGGCAGACGGTACTCCTGTCGATGTGATTCTCACACCACTCGGTGTTCCATCACGTATGAACCTTGGTCAGATCTTGGAACTCCACCTCGGTCTAGCTGCTCACACTCTCGGATATCAGGCTATCGTTCCTCCTTTCATGGGAGCTACAGATGCTGAAATCAAAGCAGAGCTCGTAAAGGCAGGATTTGATGCTTCAGGAAAGATGACACTCCGCGATGGTCGCACAGGTGAACAGTTCCAGCAGCCAGTCGCTGTCGGTTACATGTATATCCTTAAGCTTCACCACATGGTTGAAGACAAGATACACATGCGTTCTATCGGTCCTTACTCTCTCATCACACAGCAGCCTCTCGGCGGTAAAGCACAAGGTGGAGGTCAGCGCTTCGGAGAAATGGAAGTCTGGGCACTCCTCGGTCACGGTGCAGCACACACTCTTCGTGAAGTTCTCACTGTTAAGTCAGACGATATTCAGGGTCGTTCACAAGCTTTCGATGCAATCGTTAAGGGTGAACGCATGAAGCTTCCAAACTTGCCAGCATCATTCAATGTGCTTTTGAAGACACTTCGTGGTTTGGCATTGAATGTCGAATTAGCAAAGAAGCCTGTTATTGCTGAGGAATAATTTCAAATAATTAATTATATGAATAAGAAAATTATTTGGGGTATTGTAATAGTTGTCATAGTCATTATTGCAGGATGGCTTCTATTTCGATCATCAAAACCAACTTATACATGCTGGCCATATTGTCCAAATATGACAGATCAAGATAGGGTAGCAATTAGAAATCAAATTGACGCTTTAGAATCTTCAACTACTGCATTAAAAACTTATGTCGGAAGTAACTTCCAGGTTCAGTATCCAAATAGTTGGACTAAATATGAAGGAGTTCCAGAATCAACAGTTGTTAGCTTTATTGATCCACATACTAATGGCGAAGTAACAAATTCATTTGCAGTTAAAAATACTTGCCAAAGTACTAATACTGATGGATGGGTACCTATGGGTGAGGCATATACAAAAATACTTTGTATAAATGGATTTGGTGTGCAAGCTGTTTATAGTGATATTCAAGTAAAAAATACTGAAGACCAGATGATTCAATCTATTAAATTTACTTCTTCAACTTCCAAAGCTTCTAATTGGAAAACATACTCTGATTCAGTTTTTGGATTGAGTGTGAATTATCCAATTAATTGGGCTGTTAGTAGTGATGCAAAAGGGGATCCTCGTTATAATGTTTCGATTTATGACCAGAATCAACCAGTTGGACAAGCACATATTTATAATTCATTTAATATAGCAGGGAATGAAAATTGTGCGTCTGTAGTTACGAATGGCTGGACAAATGATGGTACTTATAAGTTTATAAAGAAAGTTTGTTTTGTAGAAAAACGTTTATTGTTAACACTTATTGCCCCAGACGAAGCTACGAAGACTATTGAAGATGCGGTGCTTGAATCAGTCAAATTTACTAACTAACCACATTTTAACCACATTTAATAACTTACAAACCCATGACAACAACAATCACAACAAAAAAGAATACCGACGTGCAGGACTTCGATATCGTCCGCCTAACCTTGGCGAGTCCTGACAAGATCCTCGAATGGTCTTATGGTGAGATCACCAAGCCTGAGACGATCAACTATAGAACACAGCGCTCAGAAAAGAGTGGTCTGTTCGACGAACGAATCTTTGGTCCAGACCGTGATTTCGAATGTTATTGTGGCAAATACCGCGGTATCCGTTATAAGGGTATCGTCTGTGAAAAATGTGGAGTTGAAATCACTCGCTCAATAGTTCGTCGTGATCGCATGGGTCACATCGAGCTTGCTTCACCAGTTTCTCATATCTGGTTCCTTCGTTCAGTTCCATCACGTATCGGACTTGTTCTCGGCATGACTTCAGCTGATCTCGAAAAGGTTGTTTACTTTGCTGGTTACATGATCACAAAGATCCATGAATCAGAGAAAGATCAGTTCTTGAAAGATCTCGATGCTGAATATAAAAATAAAGTAAAGACTGCTAATGATGACAAGACAAAAGAAGCTTTGAAAGAGCTCGTTGTAACCGCTCGTAAAGATATAGATAGTCTCACACCAGGATTCGTCATGGATGAAATGACATATCACAAGTTTGCTATGAAATATGGCTCACTCTTTGAGGCTACTATTGGTGCAGAAGCGATTTATGATTTGCTCAAGAAAATTGACCTAGCTAAGTTGAAAGCTGAACTTGAAAAAGCATACGAAACAGCCGGTGCCGCTGATAGTGAAAAGCTCGCAAAGCGTCTCACTCTCATCAAGCAGATGATCAAGGCTAATGTTCGTCCAGAATGGATGTTCCTCATCCGTATTCCAGTTATTCCACCAGGACTCCGTCCTATGGTTGCTCTCGAAGGTGGTCGTTATGCTACTTCAGATGTGAACGATCTTTACCGTCGTGTCATCAACCGTAACAACCGTCTTTTGAAATTGAAGGCTATCAATGCTCCAGAAGTTATTCTTCGTAACGAAAAGCGTATCCTCCAGGAAGCTGTTGATGCACTCATCGATAACTCTATCCGTCACTCATCTTCTGCTGGTGCAGCTGCTTTAGCTGCTCAGAAGCGTGCTCTCAAATCTCTTTCAGATGGTTTGAAGTCAAAGCACGGTCTCTTCCGCCAGAACCTTCTCGGTAAGCGTGTCGACTACTCTGGTCGTTCAGTTATCGTCGTTGGTCCTGAGCTCAAGCTTGACCAGTGTGGTTTGCCAAAGCACATGGCACTTGAACTCTTCCGTCCTTTCGTTATTTCAGGTCTTTTGAAGAGGGAACTCGCATATAACATCCGTGGCGCAAACCGCCTTATCGATGATGGTACAAAAGAAGTTTGGGAAATACTTGAAGAAGTTATTGAAGGAAAATATGTTCTTCTCAACCGTGCACCAACTCTTCACCGTCTCGGTATCCAGGCATTCCGTCCAACCTTGATCGAAGGTAATGCTATCCATGTTCACCCACTCATCTGTACAGCTTTCAACGCCGACTTCGACGGTGACCAGATGGCGGTTCACGTTCCACTTTCAGAGGAAGCTCAGCTCGAAGCAAAAGAAATCATGGCTTCTGACAAAAATATCCTCAAGCCAGGATCGGGCGACCCTACTGTCGTAGCAAAAATGCTCGATATTGTTCTCGGTTGTTTCTGGGTTACAAAGATTGTAGAGACAAAGGAAAGTGAAGTAAAAATGAAGTATTTTGAATCTCCAGAAGCTGCTGTTCAAGCCGAAGTCTTCGGACATGTTGGACTCCGTGAGAAAATCAAAGTTATGCCAGGTGAAGGAAAGAAGTACGATGCCTTTGATGGAAAACTCTTCGAAACAACTGTTGGTCGTATTCTCTTTAATGCAACACTTCCAGTAGAGTATCCATTCATTAACAAAGAAATCGATAACCGCATGCTCGGTTTAACTATTGATGCTCTCATGGCTCAATACGGACTCGCACAGATTCCTGTTACACTTGACCTTATTAAAAACTTTGGATTCAAATACGCGACATTTTCAGGTACTACATGGGGTATAGATGATGTTGTTATTCCAGAAGCAAAGACTGCTATTGTTGGAAAAGCAAAAGGTTTGGCAGATGTAGTCAGTGATCAATTCAACGAAGGTCTTCTAACAGAAGAAGAACGAATTCGTAAGCATATCGAAATCTGGCAAAAAGCCAAAAGTGATTTGGAAAAAGCTATTCCAGCTTCACTCGACAAAAATGGTTCAGTTTATGACATGGTCACCTCTGGTGCTCGTGGATCATTGAAACAGATTTCTATGATGTCAGGTATGACTGGTCTTATCGCTTCAGTTACTGGTGAGACAATTGAATTCCCAATTCTTTCTTGTTCTAAGGAAGGTTTGACACCTATTGAATATTTCATCACTACTCACGGTTCTCGTAAAGGTCTTTCAGACACTGCTTTGAACACAGCGAAAGCCGGTTACCTCACTCGTAAGCTTTTCGTTGTTGCTCAGGACGTCGTTATTTCAGAAGAGGATTGTGGTACAAAGGATTTTATAGTCATCCGTTCACAGACTGCTTCTGGTATGAACATTCCAATGTCAAAGAACGTTCGTGGTCGCATTCTTGCTGAGGATATTTCTGATGCAAATGGAAAAGTTGTATTCAAAAAAGGTCATCTCATCACAAAGGCTGATTCTGCAGTTATAGAAAATGCTGGTGCAACTTCTGTCAAAGTCCGTTCGCCTCTATCATGTAAAACAATGCGCGGTGTTTGTGCTCAGTGTTATGGTATGGACCTTGGAAGAAATGAACTCGTCGCTTTGGGTGAGGCTGTTGGTACAGTTGCCGCACAAGCTATTGGTGAGCCTGGTACACAGCTCACAATGCGTACCTTCCACGCTGGTGGAGCTGCTTCAGCTGGTGGTGATATTACACAAGGTTTGCCACGCGTTGAAGAAATCTTTGAAAAGCGTCGTCCAAAAATCCCTGCTGTTGTCGCTACAGTTAGTGGTGTAGTCACAGAGGTCAAAGATATGGGCAAGGAAAAGATGATTAAAGTACTTCCAGAAATTGAAGATACAACAAAGACAAAGAAGGTTGGAGCAACAGAAGCCGTTGAATACTTGTTCCCATATCGCCGTACTGTTCTCGTTCGTGTTGGTGATAAGGTCAAAAAAGGTGATCTTATAACTGACGGTTCTGCTTCTATTGATGAAGTCTTTGAGTATGGTGGCGAGGAGAAAGCAAAGGATTATGTTATCTCAGAAGTTGGTAAGATTTATGAACTTCAGGGTGAAACGGTTTCTCGTAAGCACATTGAGATTATCGTTAAACAGATGTTCAGTCGTCGTCGTGTTGTTGAAGGTGCAGAGACTGCTCTTACAGAAAACATGATTGTTGATGATATCCAGCTTTCAGAGGAAAATGCTCTAGCAAAAACTGCAGGAGGTGCTCCAGCAAAGGTTGAAAAGATTGTCATGGGTATCACCGAAACATCCCTTTCACGCAAGAGTTTCTTGTCAGCCGCTTCATTCCAACATACAACTCGTGTTCTCATCAGTAACGCTGTTCGTGGTGCAGAAGACGATCTCTCAGGTCTCATGGAAAATGTCATCATTGGTCATTTGGTTCCAGCAGGTTCAGGATTCAAGGGTTCTCCAAAGAAAGCTATGATCGATGCTGTAGCAGCTAAATACGCAAACGAAAGTTACGGAGGTTAATTAAGTAAGGTAATTGTTCGTTGTATGG
>CAIUUK010000056.1 GCA_903902315.1 uncultured bacterium
TCTTTAAGCATTTGAATAGCCTGGGGAACTAATGCTGTACCGGCTAGAGCATCGCCATCTTGTGTCATATAAAAATCCTCAACATCTCCTGGAAGATGCGCTGTACCGTATAGGTTAATCTTACGAACTATTGTTGGTGGCATTACTGGTATAAAATTTTTGCCAGAGCCTGTAGTACCGAGCATTAAACCTTTTTGGCCATTTCCAGCAAAAAAATCGAGTGCATACTGCCAAATTGCAAAACAAAGTCTGACACCATCACCTGTTAAATAATAACCACGAAAACCGTGCACCTTTCCTCCTCGCTCAAAATCAACCATACCTAGAGCGGTCATCAACTCAACATGATCTTTCGGCTCAAATACGAAAGCTGTTTTATCACCCCAAACTTTGATCTCTTTATTATCTGCATCAGTATCACCATCTGGAACAGACATATCAGGAATGTTTGGCACACGAAGCATGAGATCCTGCCACTCTTTCATGATTTCCTTGAGCTTTGCCTCACCTGTTTCCATGTCAGTCTTTACGAGCTTCATCTCAGCAATAAGTTTTGTGCGCTCCTCTGGAGTGGCAGCTTTGGTAATACCATTGTTTGCCGCATTTTGAGTAGCACGCTTGCTCTCAAGCTCAGTCATAAGAGTACGGCGAGTATCATCGAGAGTAATGAGCGACTCAATGTCAAAATTTACATGCTTCTTTTTTGAAGCAAGAGCCACTATGTCTTTGTTTTCGCGGATGAATTTTATGTCTAACATGACTAGTATTTTAACACTAGTTCAGAATTTTATCAAAATTTGAGCGAAACTTTATCGTTTCTTGAGCGTTTTTTTATCAGAATTTGATCAGGCCATGTAAAAATGTATACATGGATTCAGTAAATACATTTAATGACCCGCTGATGCACATAACACGGCTTGATCAGGCAGACTTCCATTTTCTTTTGAAAAGGCTGGCCAAATTACCCGACTCAATGGAAATGATTGGCACCATGCCACCAGAGACTTATAAATATCTCTGTGTAGTTGGCTCACGTTCTTATAGTTCATATGGCCGTGAAGTGTGCTCAAAGCTCATAGCAGGTCTGGCTGGATATCCTATAGTCATTGTTTCAGGTTTAGCCATAGGCATAGACGCATTCGCACATGAAGCCGCTATAGAAGCTGGACTAAAGACTATTGCATTCCCGGGGTCAGGCTTGGCACTAGCTGTGCTTGCGCCAACACAGAATATTCCACTCGCAAGAAGGATAATTGAGGCTGGAGGAACACTGTTGTCACCATTTGAAAGAAATCAACACGCTGACTTTTGGACTTATCCGGTTCGTAATAAATTGATGGCTGGTATTTCTAATGTGACATTGCTAATTGAAGCAAAAGATAAATCAGGATCATTATTAACAGTAAATGATGCAAATGAAATTGGACGGCCAGTGCTTGCTGTACCTGGCTCTATATTTTCACACTTAACGCAAGGTCCACATCATATGATAAGAGAAGGCGCAACAGCAGTCACATGTTCTGCAGATATCTTGGAAGCTATGGGATTTGAAGTTAAAGAATCGGCAGATATTGAATTGACTAAAGAGTGCAGGAATACGTCTAATAACTTGGTTTTATTTGAACCACTATTATCTGAAGATGAAAAGTTGGTTATCAGTAAACTAACCGCACCGATCCAGCGAGATGATTTTATCCGTGAAGTAAATTTGCCGGCTGGTTATGTAAATGCTGTGTTGGCAGAACTAGAGTTGAAAGGAGTTATCGTTGAAAGACAGGGGTTATTGATGGTGAATTAACAGTAGATTATTTGACTCACTTTAGTCAACTAAAGTGAGACTTCTTTGCACTTTTCTTATATCTTGTGTAATACTACATGTCAATGAGACTAGTAATCGTAGAATCACCCTCAAAAGCAAAGACTATTTCCAAATATCTTGGAAGCGAATTTCGCGTGCTCGCATCTGTTGGTCATGTGCGTGATCTACCAAAGTCCAACAAAAAAGCCATAGACATAGAAGGTGGCTTTATTCCTCATTATGAAATAGTTCCAAAAAAGGAAATTGTTATTAGTGAAATTCGCGATGCAGCAAAAAAGGCTGATGAAGTCTTGATCGCAACTGACCCCGACCGTGAAGGCGAAGCTATAGCCTGGCATTTAAAAGAACTTCTCACTGACAAAAAAATCGGTGGCGTTATTACCTCAAAAAATATAAAACGTGTCACTTATCATGAAGTTACAAAGGAAGCTATAGAAGAAGCTCTCAAACATCCTCGCGCTATAGATGAACATTTACGTGAAGCTCAGGAGGCCCGTCGTGTTCTAGATCGTCTCGTCGGTTATGATCTCTCAGGTCTCATTTGGAAAAAGGTTCGCTACGGTCTTTCTGCTGGTCGTGTCCAATCCCCTGCACTTCGCATAATTATGGAGCGCGAGCGAGAAATTCGCGCATTTATTCCAGAAAATTACTGGTCAATAGTTGGTCAGTGGAAGACGACTTCAACATCAGCTAAAAGGACTGTAGGACCTGCGGCCATTCTCGAACTTACTTGCGCCGAAGAACCTCGTGACCAAAAGGAGGTTGAGCGCATACTTTACATTGCCCGTAAGGAACCCTGGCATGTACTAGATATAGAAGAGACTGAACAGAAGCGTTCACCTAAAGCTCCATTTATTACTTCTACTCTCCAACAGACTGCGAGTTCACGACTTGGCTTTTCTCCTTCACGAACTATGGGAATTGCACAGAAACTATATGAGGCTGGTCATATTACTTATATGCGCACAGACTCTACAAACCTCGGTGCTCAAGCCTTAGCTCAAATTGCTACAACAGTTGAGGCGGAATATGGTAAAGAATATCTCCAATTCCGTACTTATAGTACAAAGAGTAAAAATGCCCAAGAAGCCCACGAAGCAATTCGTCCTTCAAAAATGGCTACAATGAATGCTGGTGCAAATGACGAACAAAAGAAACTCTACAGACTTATCTGGCAACGCACTATGGCATCTCAAATGGTTGATGCACGAGTTGCACGCACCAAAATTATTGCAAATGTAAACTCAGAAGGAAAATCTGACAAAACTAGTGTAATTCCAGATTTTATAGCCAACGGTTCTCGTGTAATCTATGAAGGTTGGTTAAAGGCAGACCCTGAATCTCGTGGAGAAGAAATTGAATTACCAAAATGTGAAAAAGGAGAAAAACTTGATCTAATCAATGTTGATGCTCTCGGAAAACAAACTCAACCACCTGCTCGCTATACGGAAGCTGGTCTAATCAAAGAACTTGAAAAGCGCGGCATAGGTCGTCCATCAACTTACGCTTCTATTACTCGCACTATTGAGGAACGAGGTTATGTCGAAAAAGAGGGTCGCTCACTCAAACCAACTGATACTGGTGATGTAGTTTCGTCATTTCTTGAAGAATATTTTCCAACATATATCAGTGACACATTTACAGCTGAGATGGAAAATGAACTCGACGAAATAGCGAATGGAGAAAGAACATATTTAAAAACCTTAAGTGATTTTTATGGTCCATTTCTAGCTGAGGTTAAACTTAAAGACAAACTAGCTAAAGCCACAAACCTCGGTGTTGCAGATGCAAAATTCAAATGTCCAAAATGCGCTAGCCCCATGGACATTAAACTTGGTCGCATGGGTAAATTTATATCCTGCTCAAGATATCCAGATTGTGATGGTGCTCTCATGATTGATGGTACAGAGATTAAAAAAGATGAACCAATCGGTATAGATCCAATTTCTGGATTACCAATCTTTGTTTTAAATGGTCGCTTTGGTCCATATGTTCAGCTTGGAGTCAAAGTTGAAAAGAAAAAGAAAACTCCAAAGGCAGTTGGACCAAAAATTAAGAAGCCTAGAAAAACAAAAGAGGAAAAAGAAGCGGAAGCTATAGCGAAAACTCTTCTTCCAGAACCAATCAAGCCTCGCATGGCCTCAATTCCAAAAGGTGTTGACCTCGGTTCTATTACCATAGCCGATGCTATGAAATTCCTAAGCGTCCCACGAAAGCTCGGCGATCATCCGACAACAGGAAAAACTGTCACCGCCTCCATCGGTCGTTTTGGTCCATATGTTGTTCATGATATGAATTATCGTTCAATCAAAGCGCCTCTAAGTGTTTATGACATCACTTTAGAACAAGCCCTAGCGCTTCTGGCTCAAGAAAAGAAACCTCGCGGTTTCGCAAAAAAGAAAAAGGAGTAAAGATGAATAAATATAAATAAAAAAATCACTCGCCAATCATCGACAAGTGATTTGTGTAAAGAACGACCAACAGAATCAATGACGAGCCGTCAGAGCGTGCCAATTCTGTGCATTAGCATTGAATATGATTTCAGTGATTTCGTCCTCACGAAGACCACGAAGAATACTCGCATCAGAACTAATAAGTTCAACGACATGTAAGCCAACCGCTGCAGCATCAAAATATCGAAAAAAGGTCTCCGTATCCCATTTTAATAACCTACAACGAAAAATTCTTCAGCGAGTAAATCCCCTCATTCTCTTCCTGCTGTTTTTCCTGAGTCGAACGATCATCAATAGCAACAACTGATGCATCTGCGTCAGTATTAACAGGAACAGCCTGTGCAATACCTGCATTATGCTGATTATTTAATTTCTCAAGTAAAACCCTCAAATCATCTGGATTAAAGAAATCTATAGTGACAGTTCCACCCTCTTTGTGCTTTTCAATACGAACACGAGTGCCTAGAGATTCTGTAAAATTTTTTTCCATTTCTATAATAGCTGGATCGAGGTATTTATCTTTATTGCGAATCTTATCAGTGGCTACTCGTCTAGAAAGAGATTCTGCTTCACGAACAGTGAGCTTCTTTGCCATAATTTCCTTAAATAAAACTAACTGTTCTTCTTTACGATCTGAAAGCATGAGGAGTGGTCTAGTATGACCTTCTGAAATTTTACCTTCAGCGAGAGCGTTTAAAATTTCATCTGATAAAGCAAGGATACGAAGTGTATTGGCTACATATTCACGACTTTTTCCAACCTTATCTGCTATCTGGGCTTGCTTAAGGCCAAACTCCTTTGAAAGACGTTCAAAGGCACGAGCACGCTCAACAGCGTTTATATCTTCTCGTTGAAGGTTTTCAATGATAGCCATCTCCAATTTTTCACGACCACTATCCTCACCATTACGGATTAGAACTGGTACCTGTTGAAGGCCCGCGAGCTTTGATGCACGAAGTCGTCTCTCACCAGAAATAAGCTCATACTCAACAGTCATGCCGCCACCATCATGAAAAACCTCCTTGCGCGTAACTACAAGCGGTTGAAGCACTCCATACATACGAATAGAATCCGAGAGGCTCTTTAGAGCAATGGGGTCAAACTCACGGCGTGGTTGATAAGGGTTTGGACTTATCTTCTCGAGTTCAATCCAGAAGATTGCATCATTAACATATTGATTAGACATGCGAGTATTATAGCGTCAAGCGAGGACATGTGACAACATTTGATTTTAATGAAATTTCGGGTACACTACTTGAATAGTAAATAGATGTGGTACTGCAAATTGCCGGGATGGCGGAATTGGTAGACGCACACGACTCAAAATCGTGCGGAGTAATCCATGGGAGTTCGATTCTCCCTCCCGGCACAGTTGTTCGAATAAATCGAAAATGAAAAAAAATAAACCTAAAATACTGGTAATACTAGGTCCTACAGCCGTTGGTAAAAGTGACTTGGCAGTCGAGCTAGCAAACTGGATAGCCGAGAAAAATAAAGCGGGAGAAACTCTAGGTGCACGTGCAGGATATGCCGGATTTTCTGGTGCTGAAATTATTTCAGCTGATTCAAGACAGGTCTACAAAGGACTAAATATTGGCACTGGAAAAGTTACTGAAAAAGAAAAGAAGGGTGTGCCGCATCATTTAATTGATATCGCTGAGCCAAGTGAACGCTTAACAGCACTCGATTGGAAAGTTGCAGCTCAAAAAGCTATTGCCGATATTTCTGGTCGTGGATTATTACCAATTATTTGTGGTGGTACTGGTTTTTATATTTCTTCTCTTATAGACGACCTAGGTTTTCCTGAAGTACCAGCGGATACTGATGAACAGAAAAAACTTGAAGAAAAATCAGCCGAGGAACTTTTTGATGAATTAAAAAAACTTGATTCTGAGCGTGCTTCAACTATAGACATGAAAAACAAAAGGCGTTTGGCGCGTGCAATTATGATTGCACGATCACTTGGTAGTGTTCCAAAACTTACCTCAACAAAAGGAACCGATGCTAGTCCATATGATGTTTTACAGATTGGTGTCATATTACCTGATACTGACTTACGATCTCGTATTCACGCACGTCTTATTCGGCGTATTGAAGCACCAAACAAAAAAGGTATAAATATGATCCAGGAAGCTGAACAACTTCACGCACCAGCACCGCATGGTTCTGGACTTTCCTTTGAGCGCATGGAGGAATTGGGTCTAGAATATCGCTATCTCGCTGAATTTTTGCAAATGAAAATAAATAAAGATCAACTCATCGACACCCTATCCGCAAAAATCTGGCAATATGCACGACGCCAAAAAGCTTGGTGGAAAAAAGATACTCGCATCAAATGGCACGCGCCGACTGGTGTAGAAGCTATAGAAAAAGATGTAATTGAGTTTTTGAAATAATTTTGAAATAAAAAAACGCCTGTCCCGAAATAGAACAGGCGTCGTGATTTATGATGTTTCTTTATCATAAAGATAGGTCTTGTTAACCCATCGTGATAATGCCAACGCTCTTGATTCATCAACACAGATGACCACCAGAACACCGTTATTATCACGTAAACCTTCATTGGTCGACGAGTGACCAGTTATGGCCAGTGCATCTTTCAGCACTGGTCCAGGAAACCAAGGTAACGGATGTTGGCCTCCAGAAACTTTTGATTCAATGACTTCAATAATGTTGTCCATAATAGTTTAGTTGGTTGAATTGGAAATGTTCGACTACACTGCAACTAAGTATAATAACACGAAATATGAATTGGTCAATAGACCATGGTTCAATAGCTTGGCATCACCTAATCAATTAGGATGGTCGATATGCCATACACTACAAACAAATATATGCCTCGCATCAGAAAAGAGGCTGCTCAGCTATTAGTCAGAAAGAAATGGTCAACAAGAATGGTTGCACGTCACTTTGGTTTTAATCAAAGCACCATTGTTCGGTGGTTTAAGAAGTCAAAGGTATACGGATACAATCCGATACCAACACTCTCCTCAAGACCGAAACATCATCCAAAACAATTAAGTAACGATCTGGTTTGGAAAATCTTTCATCAAAGAATCAAAACAAAAAGATGTGCTGAAGTGGTGCATCAGGAA
>CAIUUK010000057.1 GCA_903902315.1 uncultured bacterium
AGGAACAACTGCACCATCTTATCAATGAGTCTAATCTACAATTTGGCGCACTTGCATCAGATGAGCTAACTCGAAGAAGTATTATAAAGCTTAATGAGTCTATTGATAAAGGTACACTTCAGACACAAGAATCTTCTGACAGAATGGAAAAAATTACTTGGGCATTTCTAATTTTAGCTCTTGTACAATTTCTAGTTGCAGTATTTCAATTAATTCTATCCTTTGCGTACTCTGAAAGTACTCAAACAAAAATTCTAGGTATTACAATGGTTGTTTCAGTCGGAGCATTTTTAACATATTTAAGTGTGACAATGCTTAAAAAGAAATAGACCACTGAAATGCTGACAGGAAAAGCGAATTAGGCTTTTAGCTTACCTTACTCGCTTACGAGGTGCTCTCTGTGAGAGAGCGCTAGCCGCTACCGATTTCTCCCAAGCAGTTGCCTTAGGATCACGGAGAACGAATGATGCCTCTCGGGCAATCTTCGCACTGGTTTTGCGATTTTTCATTGTTTTTCCTGTAGATTATTCTTTTAATAAGGACGTCGACCTTTAAGCTCGTCCCCGGACAAACGCCATAATACTAGCGACTGTCCGGGACGGTTAAAGATGAGTGATCCTTAAGAACAAAATAGGGGAGGTGAGTTCATTCCTGTCAGCATTTCAAAGTTCTATCAATTCTGATTTTAAATCTTTTATCTCAAATAGCAACTGAACATTTACACAAATGTGGAAATATGAAAACCCCACCGAATAAATCCGGCGGGGTTGAAAAGTTTTATGATGAGCACTTTCGGCTCGTGGTGATTAATTCACCTGGGCAACATTAGGACTTTTTAGTTTCCTGTAAGCAGCGCAGCCAATCGCTAAGCATAAGAGTGTCATCATGCCTGGATAGAACTTGTCCTCAATTGTCCAAGCTTTTCCACCGAGAAATGACAGACCGTTTGCAAATACGTAGCCCATGTAGATGTGTCCGGTTGTCCGATCGGGTGTATTCCACGAATCCCGAATCTGCGGAAAACCGGAGATTACTACTGCAAGGGTGCTGGCAATTGTAGCCCAGTGAGATCCGCTCATATACCAGATGACAAGGCAAATGACGACGAGCGACAAAACGAATGTTTCGAAGCTGGTCCACTTGAACTGTTTCTTGTAAATGAGTGTGCCGATGACAATCCAACCACACCCGCAATAAGACACGAGAAGCATGTAGTTGCCTTTCTGGTTAATGATGCTGACGAGAGCAATCAGATCCAGTGCAACCCACAGCAACCATGTAACGCAGTTTTGTTTGATTTTGTCGCGAAGGATACCCGCGATCAAAGGGTAGTAGAGGACGAGCGCCAAAAGGCTACTCGTCCAAACTAGAATTTCATTTATGTTCACTGTTAACTCCTGTTGTTGAGGTTTGAAATGTTCAGTTGACTTGGTAGCATTATAGCACTATTTATAGGTGTTTGTCAACACCACCAAAACCTCTACAAATCTTAGTCAAATCCAGCTATAATCCACCCATGCCCTCCATCGACCTCTACCAACAACAAGCGAACCACTACGACGAATTACAAGCGAAGCGACCTGATTATGTCTCTGCGCGCAGGGCATTCATCGATCTGGCTACTCATTTTCTCACGGGTAAGACGGACATATCAGTCGCGGATTTTTGCTGTGGAACAGGGAACAATACTGAATTGCTGGCACAGCGGATCACCATACGAAAAGCGACTCTCATAGATATCAATGCGGAATTCCTCGCACTTGCGGAGCAGTCGGAACTTAAAAAGAAAGTGGGTGAATTGGTCACGATACAATCTGATATTCTCCATGCTCCGGTACAAGCTCTCAATGATATCGTCATATCGATGTTCGCCTACCACCACGTGCCAGACGATCAAAAAGCAAACTATATAGAGGTGGCGAAGTCTGCTCTCAAGAAGGGAGGAATACTGCTCTTGGGTGAAATCTACAGTCCCGACCGCGAGACGACCTTGAAGTACTATGACGACCTATTGAATGCTATCGATACGCGCGTGCAGACACCCGAGCTCCGCACTTTCCTCAAGCAAACAGCGGAAAGCGACGATTTTGAATATAAAGTGTCAAAGTAATTTGCGCATGATCAATTAAATAAAGCTGGTTTCAAACTTCAGATCAGTCAAAAGATTTGGCCCGATACACTGGATGATGTGGGGACGTTTGTGGAGGTGTGGAAATGGGAATAAAAGAAAAAGCCCCCAACACAGACGGAACTGTGTAAGGGTCTTTTTCGTGGTGAATAGACACATTATATTCTCAGATAATTTTAGAGTCAACTTTTTTCTTGCACTTCCTGCATGAGAGGAATAAAATAGTGCGATGAAAAGATACGCTTTTATCGACGTTCATAACACCGACAGCACTACTCAACAGATGCTGGGCTTTGTCGTTGACTGGATAAAGTTGATTGATTATCTGAAATACAAGAAATCATGCAGTGAAATAACTTTTTATACAGGAATCGATATTGGCGACGAGCAAACAGCAAAAGAATTCGATGAATTAGCAAAAATGGGTACATGTATAGTAAAAAGCAAGCCGATTTACTCTTACAAAAATAAAGACATTACACTGGGTATCACTTGCGTCAATTGCGGCTCAGAAAATATTCATACGATAAATACAGGCTATAATAAGAAAGCGAACTGCGACGTTGAATTATCCGTCGATGTCATTGAGAAATCTGGAGCCGAAGTCGAATTATTTATATTTTCTGGAGATGGGGATTTTGAATATTTGATTCGCAAAGCGCTAGAGAAAGGCGTAGACAGAGTATATATTTGCTCTTATGCAGGAAAAGAAATTCGAGCTGGCATGACGATATCGAGATTTTCTACGAAATTAAAGAGTTTGATCGCAGAGAAAAGTGACAAAGTATTCTATGTATCACTCAAGGATATCAAAGAAAAGGTCAGGAAAGTAATATCTACAGTATAAATGAAAAAGCCCCGCATTTGATTGCGTGGCTTTTTCGAATGACATAGTCAGTATATACCCAAAATAGGTAAAGTCAATAGAAAAGTCTATGTGGATTATTTGTCGATTTTAGAGCTATAATATCTGCTATGCCATCCAAAAACCAATTCTTTGGTATCAACAAATTCCCAATGGACTGGGGATTGATCATCATGCCGATATCAATGTCGCGGATCGCCACGGGCCAATCGGCCCAGAAGTGCATTGAATTTGTCCTAAGCTTGAATGAGAAAATCGTGGAGCCGAAGGTCGGGCTTAACTTTGTCTACAGCGACTTCTTGTATCTGTCCTCCGACGAGAAAGCCAGCGACCTGAAGGAGCTTTTTATGATCGAGACCATCAAGCATAAGAACGCCATGCAGAAACTGATCAAAAAGAATCCACGCAATCTGCAGATACAGCAAGCGTTCACCTATCAGACGTGGAATGACCTCTACATAAACACAAAAGACTTCGATGGCAATCTCCGCGCTATCAGGAAGTTCTATAAGGAGGATGCGGGCTTTAAAAAGTATATTGAGGAGGATATCGCGCACCATGGGAGAAAAGTGACCGAGAATCAGATCAATTTTTTCATTGAGGAACATCTTATGATGTATCTTCTACTCTACAAGCAGGTCAATCTGCGGAATGAATTTGTCACCGGAAGGGAAGAGTGGATTATTGAGGTATATCCGGGTATGCCACCGAAGGCTCTTATCTATCTGTTCCAGAAGAATCCATTCAGGTTTGAGACCAACAATCCCTATCTTGGGCAGTTTAACCT
>CAIUUK010000058.1 GCA_903902315.1 uncultured bacterium
ACTTATAATGGCAGAATTATCTGAACTTGAAGGTGTTGTTAATTTTGATCTTGAAATTGAACCTGAACTCTTAATTCCGAAAATTCTTATTATTCCTTTACCAAACATTTGTGTATCATCTGCTTGGCATTTTGGTTCTGAATCAAATTATGACGGACCATCGACAAAAGCAGGTGAGAAACGTATCAATACAATTTATTCAGTTGCTCTCGAAGGTATGAACATTTGTTTCCTCGGTGCGCTTAATCAAGAAAATCTTCCAAAAGACGCTGACGAAGGTATTGATGGTATAGATATATTGTTTGTACCAATTGGTGGTGAAGGTGTACTTGAAGCTTCAAAAGCGTATAAGCTTGCAGTTTCTCTTGAACCGAAACTGATTATCCCTATGCATTATGGAGAACTTGGCGAAGATGGCGCACTCAAAACTTTCCTAAAAGAAGCCGGCGAAAATCCAAAACCAGAACCAAAGCTTACTTTGAAGAAAAAAGATTTAGAAGGAAAGGATGCAGAGGTTGTTGTATTAGAAAAGGAGTAGGAGTAGAATAAGGGCTATCTAGAACGTAATACGCTACGCAATCATATGAGGAGCATCCAAGCACATATAACTCATCTCAAAACCAAACCTGAACATGTAAGAAAACAGATTGCTTTTTGGTCAGCTTTCGCTATTTCATTTATTATTTTTGCTTTTTGGGTTGCCTCATATACTTCTGCTGGTAAAAACGCTGAACAGTCAGTTACAGATGCTGTTGCACAAGCTGGCACTCCAGCTCAGTCTCTAGTTGCTAGTGTTGGCGGTTTTTTCGGTGACCTCAAGGATCTGATTTTCACTCCTCGTAAAGTTAATTATTCAGACGTGATTGTAACGCCAGGGAAGTAGAATGAGGTCTGACCTCCTAGAGGTTCAACCTCTGTAAATGATGTTTTTCTGTGGTCTAATTTCACCCAGATAATCTTTAAGGCTTGAATATTCGTATTTAACTGAGTAATCATATGCCTCTTTAAAGTAATTTGCTTTGTTTCTAATAATTAAATCAGGTTCTGTAATACCAAATGGATTTAGGTGAATATAATTTATAAGTGTCGATGAGTATATCTCATCGGTTACAGATTTTGCTTTATAAGTACCTTGAAAAATTGTGCCAGAATGATCATATTTAGAATTATAATACATAGTATATGCAGTTATTAATTTTCTTATAAATTTTGTCATTCCACCCGGTGATTTTTCTTGTATAAATATATGATAATGATTTGGCATGAGACAATATGCAATAATATTTACAAGTGTACCAACTCTGTCAATGGAAAATATATTTCTCTGTGTTATGCAAGATGTTAAAAATGGAATTTCACTATTTGATATGTATAATAATTGCAAAAAACGCCAATAATCATTTTGATCATTGAAAATTGGCAACTTATGTGCGCCTCTGTTGTATATGTGAAAATATCTTTCCATAGGTCTAACCTTTAAGAGGTCAGACCTCTATCATATATTGAGTTGATAAAATTCTGATCAAAAAACGCTCAAGAAACGATAAAATTTTGATAAAAAAATGATAAAAATCACCCCGCTTGTGATGCAGAGTGAGTGTTTTTAAGGATTATGTGCCTACTTGCGCCAGTTGCATCAAAAGCGGGTTAATGCTTTTGACTTCTTGTTGAGCCGCCTGAATAGCAGCTTCAAGATCACCGACAGTTTCAAAATCTGTCATATCAGCAAATCGTTGACTGATACTTTTGGCGGTAGCTTGCACAAGTGCTTTGCGCTTGTTAGTGCGTTCAATCATGCTACCAGCTATCACTGTTTTTGGAGGATAAGCCATATTTTAATTCCTTTCGAGGTTCAGTTTACTGCTGAAGGTATATTCATGCATTAAATGATTATTGTTAACTCGCTTTTAGACTCAAAATTTGCTATAATAATTACGTCACTATTATTCATAGGTCCAACCTCCTAGAGGTCTGACCTCTTCCTAAATTCCCATGGCCAAGCAATCTAAACAATCAGCTGAACAACCTGAAATCCCAGTAGAAAAGAGACCAGAAGCTGATGGTATCCGTGGTCGCTCAATCACAGTTGAGATGCGTAACTCATTTCTCGACTATGCAATGTCAGTCATCACTGATCGCGCTCTTCCAGATGTTCGTGACGGTTTGAAACCAGTTCATCGTCGTATTCTTTTTGCTATGCACGAAAAAGGTCTCACTGCTTCTGCAAAATTCCGCAAGTCTGCTGTCGTCGTCGGTGACGTGCTCGGTAACTACCACCCTCACGGTGATGTAGCTGTCTATGATTCTATGGTAAAGATGGCACAGGATTTCACGATGCGTTACCCACTAGTTCAGGGTCAAGGTAACTTTGGAACAGTTGACGGTGATCCAGCTGCTGCTATGCGTTATACGGAAGCACGTATGTCACGTATGTCTGCCGAACTCCTCCGTGATATTGATAAAAACACAGTTGATTTTCGTCCAAACTATGATGGTACAAAAAAAGAACCATCAGTTATGCCAACAGCAGTGCCAAACCTGCTCCTAAACGGTACGCTCGGTATTGCTGTTGGTATGGCAACAAACATTCCTCCACATAACCTTGGTGAGGTGGTTGATGCTACTACTCACATGGTGGATAATCCAAAAGCCACAACAGAAGACCTTCTTCAATTTGTCAAAGGACCTGATTTTCCACTTGGTGCTGTTATGTATGGCGAGAAAGATATTCAACATGCATATGCGACTGGTAAAGGTAGTATAGTTGTTCGTGGTGAAGCTGAGATTACTGAAGATAAAAAAGGTCAGTATCAGATTATCATTACCTCTATTCCTTTCCGTGTAAATAAGGCAGATCTAATTATGAAGATTGCTGATCTTGTTCGTGAGAAGGTGCTCGAAGGTGTTCGAGGTCTTCGTGATGAATCAGACAAGGAGATTCGTGTGGTCATCGACCTTAAGCAGGGTTCATTCCCTGAAAAAGTTCTCAATCTTATCTATAAGCATACTCAGCTCGAAGATTCATTCCACATGAACATGGTGGCGCTCGTTGATGGTGTGCCTCATACACTTGGTCTCAAATCAATCCTCGAAGAATTCGTCAAACATCGTATAAATGTAATTCGTCGTAGTACCCAATTTGATCTCGATGCTGCAGAGGCTCGTGAACACATACTCCTTGGTCTCAAGAAGGCCCTTGATCATATCGATGAAATCATCACTCTTATCCGTGGTTCAAAAGACGCAGTAGAAGCTAAGGCTGGTTTGATTAAAAAGTTTAAATTTAGTGATCTCCAGGCACAAGCTATCCTTGATATGCGTCTCGTCAGACTCGCCGGCCTCGAACGCAAGAAGGTTCTAGATGAACTTGCAGAAGTTCAGGCTCTCATAGAAGAGCTCAGGAGCATTCTGGGTTCTGAAAAGAAAATTCGCAGTATGATCAAAACTGAACTTGCCGATATCAAAACAAAGTTTGGTGACGAACGTCGTACGCGCATAGTTAAACATGCTGTAAAAGATTTTAATCCAGAAGACCTCATGGCTGATGAAGAGTCGGTGCTTGTTCTCACAAAGGGTGGTTATGTCAAACGTACAAACCCTGACGAGTATCGCAAACAAAAACGTGGCGGTGTAGGTGTGGTTGACCTTGATACAAAAGAAGAGGATTTTATTTCTCATCTTGTTTTTGCTACAACTCATAATGACCTTCTTTTCTTTACTGATAAAGGTAAAGCTTATCAGATCAAGATGTATGACATACCAGAAGGAAAGCGTGCGACTCGTGGCAAATCTGTAATGAATTTCCTTTCACTTGCAGATAATGAAAAGATCACTTCTATTTTGCCAATGCCAAAGAATAAAAAAGAGGCTGATGGTCTAGCTCTCATGATGGTTACAAAGGGTGGAACTGGTAAAAAATCTTCAGCATCACATTTCAAAGATGTTCGTCGTTCTGGTTTGATCGCGATCACTCTAGATGCTGGTGATGAACTCATGTCGGTCTCATTCGTCTCAAAGGGTGAAGAGGTTATGATCGCTACAAAGGAAGGTCAGTCTATCCATTTCGAAGAGTCTGATGTTCGTGAGATGGGTCGCAACGCTGCTGGTGTTCGCGTCATCAAGCTCGATAAAGGCGACGAGGTCATCTCTGCCGACGTCGTCTCAAAAACTGCCAAAAATCCAGCTCTCTTCGTCATGGGTGCAAATGGTTATGGTAAAAAGACTGAACTTTCTGAATATAAGATTCAAAATCGTGGTGGTTCAGGCATACTCACTATGAATGTTACAGCAAAAACTGGTTCACTTATGGCTGCAAAGGTTGTCACTGATGATGATGAAGAAATCGTAGCTATGTCAAAAAAATCCCAAGTCATCCGTGTTGATATAAAAGAAATTCCTGCTCTCAGTCGTGCTACTCAAGGTGTCAGGGTTATGAAACTTCGCGAAGGGGATTCGTTGGCGAGTTTGATTTGTTTGTAATTTATATTTATAAAGTGTGAGTTTTGTAATATGAACACTCAAGAAAAAGATACATATTTTGTCGCTGTGAAAATTTTCTTGGAAAAAGACATTTAAACCAGAAGCCTATTTCAAAGGTGGATGGCTTAAGGGGGTTCAGGAGTATATTGCAATAAGAAATTCGTAAACTTGAAACACAAAACCCGCCGAAGCGGGAATTGTGCTGTCTTGTTTTGAAATAGACTCCCTATGAATCTATTGGGTCCACTGCTGGTGTGGTCTTGCCACAGTCAGGGGAACGATCCACCAATCGAAATAAATCGATATAATTATTCTATTTTACTTTGAGTAGCAAAGTCAAGGAATAATTATTATTGTGGATCCGAGGGGAATCGAACCCCTAACTTCGGGTGACAATCCTGAAATTTCGCACCAACGACGGACTCTCGGGTGGCTGGATTTACCACCACATTTCAATTTTAATTGACGGTGATAAAATCCTGATCAATTTTCAATCAAAAAACGATAAAGAATCGCTCAAAAAATGATAAAATCTCATAAAACAATCTTATAAAACACAAAGTTGATCTTGTCCCCATTTTTTCGTGCTTAACAATAGATAATTGGCTATAATATAAGGTATGTTTTCTGACCCTACCGTTAACCTATCAAAGTTCGGACTTTCTGATGGCATGAAAGTTGTGGACCTCGGTGCAGGTTCAGGTTTTTACACAATTGAATCAGCTCGAAAAGTTGGTCCAAGTGGTCATGTTTATGCTGTTGATATTCAGAAAGATATTCTAGAAAGAATCCGTACTGCTGGAGCAACTCAAGGACTTAGAAATATCGAGGTTGTTTGGGCTAATGCTGAGAAAATTGGTGGCACAAAACTTCGTGAAGGCATAGCTGATCGTGTTATAGCATCAAATATACTTTTTCAAATTGAGAAGCCAGAAGAATTCGCTCTAGAAATAAAAAGACTCCTTAAACCAAAAGGAAAAGTTTTGGTAATTGATTGGAATGCTGGAAGCCCAATGAGTCCTAAAGAAGTATTTTCTTCATCAAAAGCTCAATTATTATTTGAAAAGGCAGGTTTTAAGCTTGAGCAATCATTTATGGCGGGTGATCATCATTATGGACTCGTTTTAACGAAATCATAGAAATCATATGACCAAATTTCAAATCATAGTTTTGAGTTCATTCGTAGCATTTCTTATAGCGGGTGTCGTAGCTTTTGCAATGTTTAAAGGTGGTAGTTCGGCAAGTTCACAATTGCCAGCTATCACTATTTGGGGAACTTTTCCAGCAAGTGTATTTAGTCAATATGTTTCTGATATAAATAATAATTCAGCCACACCTATTTCTGTTACTTATAAGCAAGAAGACCCAGGTGCCTTTTCTTCTGATTTTGTTGGCGCTCTAGCTCGTGGAAATGGTCCGGATGCGATTCTTATTCCAGCGGACATGGTTTTGCCACATGAAGATAAGTTAGCACTCATACCGTATACAACGCTACCTGCTAGGACGTTTCTAGATACCTATATTCAAGAGGCTCAAATATATACCAATTCTTCAGGAATATTCGCTATACCTTTTACTGTTGATCCGTTGGTTATGTATTGGAATCGTGACATGTTTAATACTGCTGGCATTGCCACATATCCAAAATATTGGACTGATTTTAATAGTATTGTACCAGTACTTACAAATAAGGATTCAAATGGAAATATCAGAAAATCGGCTATAGCAATGGGTGATTTTACTAATGTTGTTAATGCTAGAGAAATTCTCGCGTCACTTTTACTTCAGATTGGTAATCCAATTACCGCATATAATGCTCAAGGGGTATTACAGACAACACTCAAATCATCCGCAGCAGTTAGTCCAAAACCTGCAGTTGATTATTTTTCACAATTTGTTGATCCAACCAATTCAAACTATTCATGGAATCGTAGTATGTCTGATTCAAAAACAGAATTTCTTTCTGGAAACCTAGCGACATATTTCGGCTTTACTTCGGAAATCGCAGATATCCGTAATAAAAATCCAAATCTCAACTTTGATGTCGCACCTATTCCTCAGGCTAAAACTGGACTTATAAAAGCTAATTATGCTCGCATGTTTGGACTTTCGATAGTTCGTTCAACACCGAATTCAAGTGGTGTATATCAAATTCTTTCAATTTTGACACAGCCAAATTATCTTTCAAAACTTGAGCAGACTCTGTATCTACCATCTGTTAGAAATGATCTGGTTACTCAAGGTTCAAGTGATCCGTATATTTCAATATTTGATCAGGCTGCATTGATTGGTAAGACATGGCTTGATCCTGATCCACAAATATCAAATCAGATATTTGGAACAATTATAGAGGCTGTTACAACAGGACAGCGCACATCGTCTCAAGCCATTGAAGATGG
>CAIUUK010000059.1 GCA_903902315.1 uncultured bacterium
CAAAGAAAGTTAAGGCTGAATAAATAGGCTATAATAATCGAATCTCATTACAAGGAAGTAATCGAAAAAATATGCAAAACTTCTGGCAAAAATTCGTAACAGCTCTCAAAGATCCAGTTCTCAGAAAAAGAATAGGTTTTACTATCGGCGCTCTTGTTGTATTTCGTCTTCTCGCAACTATTCCTATTCCAGGCGTCGACGCTGCAGCTCTCTCGAAACTTCTCGGTTCAAGCCAGTTCTTCGGTTTCCTAAACATCTTCTCGGGTGGAGGTCTTTCAAACCTTTCTATTGTCATGCTTGGTGTCGGTCCTTTCATCACTGCCTCGATCATTATCCAGCTCATGACTATGATGTTCCCAAAGTGGAAGGCTCTCATGCATGAAGAAGGTCAAGCAGGTCGCATGAAGCTTTCGAACTATTCACGCCTCCTTTCAGCGCCTCTCGCTTTTGTTCAAGCTTTTGGTTTCATCATCCTTCTCGAAAACCAGAATGTCATTGGACATATCGGTGGTTTGGCTCTCTTCATCAATATCCTCGTCGTTTCAGCAGGTTCTATTCTCCTTATGTGGATCGGCGAACTCGTTTCTGAATTCGGTATTGGTAACGGTGTTTCACTCGTTATCTTTGCCGGTATCATCTCACGATTACCAAAGGACACTGTTCAGTTCCTCTCGACATTCGATGCTTCACAGATGACTATTTACATAGCCGTTCTAGCTATCGCTCTCGCTGTTATCGCAGGTGTCGTTTATGTAACTGAAGCAGAACGTTCTGTTCCAGTCACGTATGCAAAGCAGGTTCGTGGTAACAAAGTCTACGGTGGTGTTTCTACATATCTTCCACTTCGCCTCAACCAAGCTGGTGTTATCCCAATCATCTTCGCCCTCTCCATCCTCCTTTTTCCACAGATTATTGCTAACTTCCTCGCTCATGCTTCGAATGCAGTTGTTGCAGCTTATGCCTCATCATTTGCTCTCTTCTTCAACAATCCATGGGTCTACGGCGGTTTCTATTTTATCCTCGTCGTTGCCTTCACATACTTCTATACAGCGGTTACCTTCGATCCTACGATGATCTCTGAAAACCTCCAGCAGGGTGGAGCATTCATCCCAGGCGTTCGTCCAGGTGAGCACACACGTGACTATCTCGCTGCTATCGTTACACGCATTACTCTCGTTGGTGCAGTCTTCCTCGGTATTGTCGCCGTTCTTCCTCTCGCTCTCCAGAATTTCACTGGCGGCCAGACACTCGCTATCGGTGGTACATCGCTCCTCATCGTCGTCTCAGTCGTTCTCGACCTTCTCAAGAAAATCGATGCTCAGGTCAGTATGAGGGAGTACTAAAAGATCAAGAAGTAAGATTCAAGATTTAAGAATAAAAAACCCCGGCGTCAAATGCCGGGTTTTTTGTATTTACCATTCCATGGTGATGTTGATGTTATTTAATTAAATATATTGAGGCCCTTTTTCAATCCTTCCAAAATATCGGCAGGATCTTCGAATCCAACTGACAATCTGAAGAATCCGTCGGTTATTCCAAGTGATTCACGGACCGATTTAGGTAGACTCTTGTGGCTCATGAGGGGAGGGTAGGCAAGAATTGTTTCCGGACTCGCCAAACTTTCTCCATAAATTATCGGACTATATTTTCTGACAGTGTCGACAAATCTCTTTAATTTCCTGAAGCTGTGCTCATAAAGCTCAAATGAAATGACTGCACCAAATCCGCCAATGCTTTGTCTCTTGGCTATTGTATGATTTGGATGCGACGGTAGTCCAGGGTAGTAAACATTTTTTATGTTTTTTTGTTTCTTCAAAAATTGAGCGACGACCAAGGCCGTATCGCTAACCCTTTTCCATCTTAGTTCAAGTGTTTTTACCCCTTGAAGAACTCGATAACACTCATCGGGGGATAATACTGCCCCAAGCGTTCGATGGATAAAATCAATTTGTTCTGCCAATTTCTTATTCTTGGTGATGACAGATCCGCCAAGGATATCATTGTGGCCTGCTATATATTTGCTTAAGCTATGGATAACCGTTTCGGCTCCGTATTCGAAGGCTCTCGTAGCGCAAGGAGGGGAAAAAGTCGCGTCTACGACGAAGGGTATGCCGGATTTTTTCGACACTTTTGATACAAGACTAAGGTCGATAATATGCAGTGAGGGGTTTGTTGGTGTCTCTACGAACAGGTACTTGGTATTCGATTTGATTCCTTTCTGAATAGATTCTTCTGTAGAAAAATCAACAAAATCATAAGTAATACCAAAACGGGAAAGAAAGCCATCGAGTAATCTAAATGTTCCTCCATATATCTCCTGACAAAGAAGCACATGATCGCCAGGGGATAGGGTTAGAAAGAAGGCTGTTTCAGCGGCTAGTCCTGAACTGAAGACTGTTGCTGTGCCACCGCCTTCAAGTGCCTCTAATTTTTCTATTAATTTATCTCGCGTTGGATTTTTGCCACGAGAATATTGGTATTTACTCTCTTTGCCAAAATCTTTCTGAGCGAAAGTTTTGGATCTTACTAGGACTGGAGCCACTGCACCTGTCTCTGGGTCTGGTTCTTCGCCGGCATGAACTGCCAATGTTCCGAAACCAAGTTTCTTTTTTAACACTAATTTGTTTTTGGTAAACATAGTTATATATGTTACGTAATAAGTATGGCGTCGAACCATAAAACAAAATGCCTTCCAAAACGGAAAGCTTTTACTATTAATTCGTTTTATACGAGGTATAGGATCTTTCCCTTTCGGGCTAGATTGAGCACTTACTTCTTTCGAAGAGTTGCTGGTGGGTCATTGAGCTAGTTCTCTCGCCACACTCTGGATAACTATTTTGTTGTGATGGCAAGTATACTCCGAATGCCGTTTTCATGTCAAATTTGTTATACTACAAGGCAATTAACCCTCATTTATCTTCATGAAACCCAAAACATTTGTCTTCATAGGTCCGTCTGGCTCAGGCAAAGGCACGCAGGCGCATCTGCTCATGGATACGCTCAAGAAAGATGATCCACAGGGCAAAATCCTCTATGTTCAATCGGGTCAGGAGCTCCGAGATTTCATGAAAGGAGATAGTTATTTGGCGAAACTTACAGACAAGACGTTGAGCAGTGGCGGTCTCATGCCGTCATTCATGCCAATATATATCTGGGGAAATTTTTTGGTGAAGAATTACACCGGCACAGAACACCTCGTCTTTGATGGAACACCTCGTCGTTTGAGCGAAGCTGAAGCGATGGATTCGATGTTCAGTTTTCTTAGTTTAGAAAAGCCAGTAATTATTTATTTAGCAGTACCTTTAGAAGAATCAGTAAAACGCCTATTACTTCGTAAACGATATGATGATACTGAAGAAGACATTCGCAAGCGCCTCTCATGGTATGAGACAGACGTGAAGCCCGCTCTCGATCATTTTCGTAATCGTACTGATGTGACCGTTCTAGATATTGATGGAAATCGTTCCGTAGAAGAAATTCATGCTGACATTATAGGAAAGTTAGGCTTGAAGTAACCAGTAAACGGTAATCAGTAATTGGAGGCGCAATTCTTCTGTTTACAGATTACTGTTTACCGATTACACTGCTTCTATGATTAAGATCAAGACCAAAGATGATATAGCCATCCTACGCGAAGGTGGACGCCGTCACGGGGCTATTTTGCGCGAATTGGTCAAAATGGTGAAGCCTGGGGTGACCGCACAAGCGTTGGAAGACAAGACTCGCGAACTAATCGCAGAGGGCGGGTCCGATGATAAGCCAGCTTTCTTGAATTA
>CAIUUK010000060.1 GCA_903902315.1 uncultured bacterium
GTTTTGTCTATTATTAATAACAAGCGAGTCATGTGTTCTTTATTTGAGGCAGGTTGGCGGCCTTGTTCTACATTGAGATGTATTCGTTCGCCGATGATGGGCTCCCAATGTTTTTTCATCTGACACATCCTCAAATTTTCCCAGTGCCACATCATTACGAAGTTTCTTAAAACGTTCCGCATACTGATCTGTTGGCACTGGTTGATTTTGTCCTTCGAATGATCCCATACTTATAATTATATAACTATAATTTAAAAAAGCTACATCATAAATAGAATGAACTAATTGCAATAAATTAATGGTGGTCACGGGGGGACTCGAACCCCCAATCCTGAAAGGAATACGGTTCTGAACCGTACGCGTATACCAATTCCGCCACGTGACCAAATATTTCAAGCACCTGATTACTATAGGTTAAATACAAAAAAGAGGCAAAACAAAACCGCGAAAATAAATTTAGCAAACAAAAAAGCGCCGGAAGTGTAAAAACTTACCACGGCGCCACGAGCATCATTTGGAATCAATTCGGTTGAACGAAGACCACACGATCGTGGTGTTCGATGTTTCCAAACTTGTCATCAGCCTTGTCACGAGACTTCACAACAGTCTGGTAGAAAGCAATCCCCAGACCAGACACGATGAGGACGAGGGCGATAACCAAGAGCCAATCCGTCATTGTGATTTTGGGCATTGGCCAGCTTGTCTTCGGCATGTTGCCGAACAATGCACGATGATCGACCGGCTCGATTCCATCCAGACCAACCGACATATTTTTTTGAGTATTCATTTGTCTTTCCTTTTTGTTTTTCTGAATTGTGTTTTGGGTTGACTGTTGATTGTTTTCTCCGAGAAGTAACTCCCGAAGCGTGAATGGTTTACCGTCATTACGACGCTGAAAAAGTCCCGTAAAATGAGGCTTTCTCATTTGATGATTAGATAGCATATATTTTCAAATTTCACCGACTTAATTACTATCTTAGCACACTTCACTCTACCTGTCAATAGCAGAACACGCCTCCAAAATTTTGGCAAGTGGTCGAATTGAGACACGAAAAAACCGCCTTGTTAGGCGGTTTTTTCACAAATTCAAAGCATAGTTAGCGCTCTTTATTTTGTTCCGTTCACCATGAGGGGTTCAATTGTGACCCCCCATTGGACCGGGTATCTTCCCCGGCTAAGTGCCACCATTTAGAGTTGTGTGGCAATTACTCAATCATCTTGCGACGATTATCGACATTTAAGTTAGTATACCCGAAGGCATAAAAACGTTGTTTCTCTTGAAATATTCCACGAGCAGCTTCCGCTACCCGTGCCTTGTTACGACTTACCCCCTGTCATCGAATTTGCCGTAGGCCCGCATAAAGCGAGATTTCGGGCACCTCCGACTCCCTTGGGTTGACGGGCGGTGAGTACAAGACTTGAGAACGTATTCACCGCAGTATAGCTGACCTGCGATTACTAGCGATTCCGGCTTCATGAAGTCGAGTTGCAGACTTCAATCCGAACTGGCGCAGGGTTTATTACGGTTTGCTCCACCTTACGGTATTGCGTCGCGTTGTCCCTGCGATTGTAACACGTGTGTAGCCCAAGGCGTCAAAGGGCCATGCTGACTTGGCGTCATCCCCACCTTCCTCCCAGCCCGGGGAGCACAGTAAACGGTAATTAGTAAACAGTAATCAGAGAAATCACATGTGCGATTCTTCTGTTTACTGTTTACCGATTACTGATCTCTGCTCTCTGGGCTGGGCGGTCTCGTCTGATACTTATAACAGACAACAGGGGTTGCGTTCGTTACCCCACTGAAGGGAACAGCTCAAGCCACGAACTGACGACAGCCATGCAGCACCTGTCCAGCCGTCTTGCGACGACCTAAGTTTCCCTAGATCTTCGTCTGGATGTCTAGCCTTGGTAAGGTTCTTCGTTTATCGTCGAATTGAACCACATGTTCCACCGCTTGTGCAAGTCCCCGTCTATTTCTTTGAGTTTCAACCTTGCGGTCGTACTACCCAGGCGGATCTCTTAACGCGTTAGCTAAGCCTCGAGGAGGGTCGATACTCCTCAAAGCGAGAGATCATCGTTTAGGGCGTGGACTACTGGGGTATCTAATCCCATTCGCGACCCACGCTTTCGTGCCTCAGTGTCAGGTATGGACCAGTCTGCTGCCTTCGCTTTTGGTGTTCCCCATAATATCAACGCATTTCACCGCTACACTATGAGTTCCGCAGACCCCTTCCAACCTCTAAGTCGTGCCGTTTCCTATGCAGCTTCTCGGTTGAGCCAAGAAATTTAACACAAGACTAACACAACCACCTACGCACCCTTTACGCCCAATAATTCCGGATAACGCTCGAGGCACTCGTATTACCGCTGCTGCTGGCACGAGTTTAGCAACCTCTTATTCTCCAGGTACAATCAATAAACTTTTTCCCTGGCAAAAGGAGTTTACATGCCGAAGCACTTCATCCTCCACGCGGCGTCGCTCCGTCAGACTTTCGTCCATTGCGGAAGATTCTCGACTGCAGCCACCCGTAGGTGTATGGGCCGTGTCTCAGTCCCATCGGTGGGGGTCACCCTCTCAGGTCCCCTAGGCGTCATAGCCTTGGTAAGCCGTTACCTTACCAACTAGCTGATACCGATCAGGCCGCTCCCGGAGCGAAAAACTTTGCTCTTGCGAGATTATCGGGAATTACCTATCCTTTCGGATAGCTATGCCCGACTCCAGGGTGCGTACCTAATTATTACTACCTCGTCTGCCGGTTGCTCCTTGCGGAGCCCCCTTGACTTGCATGCCTTATCCACGCCGCCAGCGTTCATCCTGAGCTAGAATCAAACTCTTAACTAAAAGTGAACGGAACAAAATAAAGAGTACTACTTTTTACGGTTGCATCTACTATCTTGAAATTCATATTTGTTACATCTGATCCTAACTCAAAAATATTCATACTATTTGCTGTTGTATGATTTTGTATATTTGGAATTATTGTTCAAAAAATAGATTTTAAACATTGCACTGTCCTGCATGACTCCGATAAGAGCCCTGCAGAACTTTACGTCCTATAAAGTGGAAAGCTTTATAGGATACGTTCTCAATATTTCAATTTCAAAGGTCAACGCCTATATTTCAAGGCGTGGGGTACATATTACAGGAAGGAATATATATGTCAAGCGTTTTTAGGACTTATTTCACTTAGGTTAATAAGTCGGTAAAAATGGCCAATTTAAGCCTTGACAGCTAATGATAATGAGCGTAGGATTTCTCTTGGACTGAGTGAGGAACTCAGGGCACATTTCAAAAACAAAAACATTCGAAAACACTTAGAAAATAGAAAAGTTATGACAACAGATGCATTGTTAAAATCATGGGTAGCTTTACCTGCCTCCCATATTCACAACAGAACGGCAGCTGGGATTATCAGCAAGCTCCGCAAGCAAGCCATGGAATTAGAAGTGACGGCGATGCTCAAAAAAGAACCATTGAAGAGTGTCATCATTCACCAGCACAGCGCCAAAGCCAAGCGTTATATCCGTCTTGCCGTTGGACGCGAGATTCTGTCAAAAACTGGGCAAAAAGTTTACCGTGTCCTGTTGTGGATCAAACACACAATCACCAACAAGTTTGGTGAAATCCAGGAAATCTGGCACAAGTATCACCTCGCGCTCCCACTTACGCTACAGCCTGACGCCACTCCGGCCTAATCGCCAACCCCTCTCATCACCCACCGCAACAACTGTTTGCGCTGGGTTTTTTATTTACAAAAATTATTTCACCTTCACCAACACTTCCTGCCTCCTCATCCAAGGCGGTGTCCATGGCGCATTGTAACCGGCATAAGCAACCGATCCGAGTATTTCTATATTATCTTTTTTAAGTTGTTCAATTAATAGTTTTTCAAAATGATCAACACGCACCTCTGTTGCAAACCATGAAAATCTTTTAGCTGCATATTTTTCTTCAGGAATTTGGACGAGTTTGACGCGGTCATCTGTGGGTATCGGTAATGTTTCCATTGAATAAGATTTTGGCATACCAAAAGAAATAACTCTTGAACCATTTGATTCTGTTGCCATTACCGGAGAAGTCATTGCTATCTTTTGATTTACATTCTCGCGAGCAACAACTGGCGCTGTCATAGCTATTCCCTGCTTTTTGACATTACCTCCAAAAATATATCTAGCGACTATTCGAAAGCCAGTATTGAGGGCTGTGCGATAGTCACCTTCAACTGTCGTCTGTGCCACGATGTGCTTTGGATATAAACGAACTTCATATCCTTTTTTCTTTTCTAAAATTGAATACTCAGCATGTTCGACACGAGATGAAAAAAATCCCCAAAGTGACCAGAGAACGAGTATTATTAAAATAATTATAAGTAGAGTGATCATGTGAAAATTATATCACAGCTCACCATTCCCCACCTTTCGGATTTCGCCCCGTAATCTCTTCCAATCAGGAATAGTCTCCGCCACCAAATCCCAAAAAGATTTGGCATGATTGAATTCTTTTATATGACAGATCTCATGGACAATGACATAGTCTTGCTGTGCAGGTGTCAGAAATACCAACTTATAATTAAAATTCAAATTCCCCTTCTTTGAGCAACTTCCCCAGCGACTACGTTGATTGCGTATAGCAATTTTACCAACAACGATTCCATGTTTTGAATTATAATATTTCAAGAAATGTTCAATGCGATTATGGACTAGTGCCCGAGCTGATTCTTTGTTAGCCAGATACAGCTTATGACTGCGAGTATGAAAAATGGAGCGACGTAAGCGAATGAAAAATTTCATAGAAGGTATTGTAGCACTCTTAAATTAATTTCAATTACTAACCAATCAATTTCATTTTTTCCTGCCGTGTGAGCGCTTTCAACTCCCCTTCCTTCTTACGAGCCAGTGCGTATGTCCGACATTTTTTACTCCATACCAAGGTGACCGGTCGACGGATTTTCGTATAGTGAGCGCCTGATTTTAAGTGGTTATGTTTATGTAAACGTTTTTCAATTTCGTTAGTTGAACCAACATAGAGTGAGTCGTCGGCACACTTCAATATATAGACGTGATAAGCACCAGGTCGATTAAGTCGTTTTGGCATAGCTCAATTATCTCACAAAAATAGAAGGTTCCTATCCAGATCATCCGCCTCACTTCCCTTACCTTCATTCCGATCACGCATGCGCGCCTTATGAGTAGATCCAAGATAGACCATATGCTTACCAAACTTTTCTTCGAGCATATCGATCTGCTTATGGATAATTTCATACTTCTCCCCCTTCTTGGTCGATTCACTTTTGAGGCCTCCACCAAAGAGATCTCCTTGAATAGAAACACTTTCTCTGGAAACAAGTTCATGTAATGTGACTCCAGCTGTGCGGTACAAAACCTGTTTATGAAATACTTTATGAAAATATTTCTGAATGAGATCTGTAATAATCTCTGGTGAATTAGTCGGTGTATCAAGCATGAACTTAAAAGTATGATACTCGAAGGATCGTGTTTTTAAAAATATTGAAATACCACTTGCGTACAGATCAAAATGACGTGCTTTGGCACAAGCATCTTCAACGTGTTTGGAAAATTGAGAAAGTAGAAAGACACTATCATTGTTGGCAGGATGAAAAGATCTGGTCTTTTGGATGGAGTCAAAACTAGTTTTGGGATTGGGGTCTAGGGGCATAACCGACTTTCCATTGAGCTCAAACCATATAGCCTCATAAGGTTTTGAGAGATTGGCGCGGATCCACTCATGACTTTTGCCAGCAAAATCTTGAGCGTTATTGATGCCTTTTTTCTTTAAATAAATAGTTGTCTGCGGACCGATTCCCCAAATTTTACCGATAGGTGTTTTACTTAGAAAAAATTCGATCAAATCATCCGCAGAACTTTTTTCACCAATACCTATCATCGTAAACCCATTTGGCTTCTGCCACTTCGACGCCACTTTTGCGAGGACTTTTGTTGGAGCCAGACCAATTGAAATAGAAAGACCGAGCTCTTCTGTAATTTCTTTTTGAATCCTCTCCGCAATTTCACGATACGACATCTTGAGTGGACGGTCGAGACCCGTGAGATCGGCAAAGCATTCATCGATACTGTACTCCTCCACATCATCTGCATATCGACGCACGATATTGAACATCATTTCTGAATAGTGAGCGTAACTAGCATAGTCACCTGGCAAAATGATCACTTGAGGAAATTGCTTCTTTAGTTGAAAAATCGGTAGGCCACGAGTGATACCGAGAGCTTTGGCTTCATAGGAGAGAGCCGAGACAATACCGCGCTCTTCACCAGTCACCACTGGCAAACCTTTGAGCTTTGGATTCTTGGCAACTTCACAGGCCACAAAGAAAGCGTCGCCGTCCATGTGCATGATTATTTTTTGTGTACTAAGCATCTCTACAGTATAAGTGAACGGAGGTTCACTGAAAAGGAGGTTCTTTGCTAGATATTTACATATCTAGGATATTGTTATATAGTACTTCTCAAATATCCTGAATGATTCAGGGTATAAAGAAAGGATATATGTCGCACATTTACTGTTTAGTCACCAACGGTAACAGCCTCACCACGGGCATTGCCAGCCTCCTCTTTGAGGAATGCCAAGAAGCCATGGATAACAAGGAACGCAAGCGTCGTCTCAAGGTTCCTGAAATCGGTCTCACCGGAGAAATCTCCACGAGCTATAAACTCGGATTCATCGGAACTGTCGCCGGCATCATCTTCAAAGCTAATGTTGACTGGGAAGGTGGTTCGGTGAAAGCGGAATTCATCGTCCGGCCATTGAGGGATCATCACAACCTCATGGGAGGTGGCCGCTGGGTTAACACTCCGCTCTTTCCCCTCAAAGCCTCTGATCCAACAAAAAATTAATTATTCAGGCACGGTCTCAAGTGAGGCCGTGTTTTTTATTTACCTATTTCGTCACACAACCATCATAAGTTGTCGTTCCCTGTTCAGTGACAAAAGCTGTGTTCCCTTTATTCCAGAAAACAAATGATTCGTCGGCATTGGCATAGCGCGCACCATCAGCGGAGAGAGCGTGTGGGAGAGTGATGCGACGACCATTCGAAAGAGTGAGGCTCACACGATCGCCGTAAAAGACGCTCGATATAAAAGAATTTGCCGGCACATCGCAACGAAATACTGCAGCATTGATCGCTGGAGCTAGAGGTGGTTCGGCAAGTTGTCGTCCTGGTGATACCCAATAGCGACCCACACAAAAGCCCACATACCAGACGATGAGAAAAAGTACGATGGCGACGATTTGTGAATACCAAGTGACGCGGGTGAAGGAGATGGGCATTTTAATTATTAAATCTACTCTTAAAATATTCTCTCAAAGCAGGATCAACTATGTACACATAAGTTCCAACTATTCCTCTCGTTAATAGAGTCTTGTAGATATTAATAATGTACCTTTCAAGTTCTTTTGGATCATCAACTGAACGCTTACCATTTATATCCTTATATTTTTCTTTATCAACAACTATTTTTTTGCTTATAGGATCATAAGATAGTTCAGGTCCAATAATCACTCCAGTATAATTCAGATCATAGCCTTGAATCGTATGTATACAGCCGACTTCATTTAATGCGTTAGGTGAATTTACCCAGTCACTATTCGTACTATTCCAGACGAGTTTTAGTCCATCAATTTCAATATCAAAAGTATCACTGTTGTCCTTTGTCTTCCATTCCCATGCATAACCAGCAACTACTCTACATAATTTGTATTGCTCGTCCTTCTTCTTTATTCCAGATACCATCTCTTGTATATCATCAAATATTTTGAAGTCATACTTTTCAAACTTATTCTGTGCCGGAACCCTTAAATTTAGAATATCATCAATAAATTGAATGTATTCCTCACCACCCAACACTCTCTTCTGAGATGTTAGAAAAAATGGTCTTGCTCCAATATTCACAAAAGCACTTGGTTTAATATCTGAAGGTTTAACACTTTGATTTTTATCATAAAAAAATATCTGGTAACGTGAAGACTTCATAATCCAGTCTAGTTCGTTACCAGTTTTATCTAGACCCAGACTATTGTTTGCATCATCAAAAGATTTGAAATTTGTGATATTTATTCTCTGTCTCAGGCGATGCGATTCGTCTACAATTAATACATCATAATTACCACCAATAACATCAGTAGGACCAATAACCATATCGGCTTTCAATCCTGGGACTTTTCTAAATACTTTTTGCAAAGAACCTCGAAGAGAAGTCATTGGAACAACGAGACCAACTTTCAAATTAGATAATCCTTCGATCTCCTTAAATCTCTTTACAAGATGTGTGGCAAGAATAGTCTTACCTGTGCCCGGTCCACCATTTACGATGTATGCCCCTGATTCACTTGCTCTTATATGCTTCAAAATTTCCTCACCAACATTGTTTTGGTCTTCAGTGAGTGCCTTATATGGTGAGAATTTAAATAAATTAGTATTTCTAATATCTACAAGCTCATTTTGAACCAATGACATTACCTTGAGTTCATCCCACAGCAAATCAAATTTGGCTCTATATTTTTCCTTATCAAAGTAATTATGATCGACAAGACCAGCTGCTTTATTCTGTAAGACAAATTTCCCATCAGCAATCATATACTGGATGAGTAACGATTCGACATCTAATGCTGCTGACTTATTAAATTCATCGTCAGTAATCAAATGAATGGTATCGAGTCTTCGTCTGTCTGCAGATTCATAATGTTGCCTGCTTCTATTAAAGACATTAACAGCTTCCCCTATGTATATTTCTTTTGTATTTTGAATTAAATAAACTGACGGCCAATTCACACCGAAGTGATAACGCTTAATTTCATCGAATCCTGACCTACTAAATTCAAATGTTTTAATCTTTCCTTTCATTATTTTAATTTATCGTATTTTGTATGCTTCCCCTTTGCTTTCTCTACAGGATACTTCGCTTCATTCTTTTCTAGTTTTTTCTCAAGAGCCTTCATGACATCAATACCTAAATCGTTTCCCATAAGTAAAATCCAATAGAGAGTGTCGGCAAGCTCTTCACCTATATCTGCTTTATTAGTTTTCAAATATTCTTCAATCTCTTTTGGATTCTTCCATTGAAAATGTTCCATGACCTCAGCTGCTTCCAATACAAGTGAAAGTGCCAAATCTTTTGGATTATGGAATTGTTTCCAATCTCGAGCGTCTCTAAAGGCTATGATTCGCTTGGTTATTTCGGAGATATCAGACATGGCTTCATTCTAGCGCTTTTGAGGCAAAAAGGAAGCTACAGTCTTTTACATCATCCAATTACCACTTCCCCCCCTTTTTACTTCCTCCCAACCTTCTTCTCGACCCCTTTGATGGTATCCAGAAAAGCTTTCTCGACTTCACTCAAAGTCTTTTGCTGATACTTCTTATATTCACCCTTGACCTTATCTATAGCTTTCTCATGGCTCACATCTCCAGCACCGAGGAGTAGTTCCTCACCAGTAGAGGTCAGAATGGCGTCGAGATGCTTGACCCAATCATTCATCTTCATCGGAACTTCTCTCTCCGCTTGACGCTCGGCAAAGTCGAGATACCCGGAAACTATTTGTCCCAATGCACGCAATTCTTTTTCATTGAGATAATTTTTCGCTACTGTCGCATCTTTCAACGTGGGCTTTGATCCGGTAAATGTCTTGAGTCCCATAAAGTCTTTTTCTGCATTTACACGAGTATAAATAACTTCTGCAGCTGTATGACCGTGCACAGCATAATGTATTTTGTTTTGCACCTTTTTGAAAAACGCCAATGAAGTTTCAGCACGAGCATCATAGTCAATACTTGTGGCATAGATATCCAAAATCTGACGATAGAATACTTTTTCACTCGCACGAATATCGCGAATGCGCGTCAATAGTTCTTTCCAATATCCTCCACCACCGAGATCTTTGAGTCGATCGTCATCCATAGTAAAACCTTTAACGATGTATTCACGAAGTCGTGCAGTTGCCCACTGGCGGAAATGGGTGGCAACCAAAGAATTCACTCGATACCCTACTGCAATTATCACGTCGAGGTTATAAAATCGTGTCTGCTGGGTCTGTGTTTTTCCCACTATTGCACCATGTTCTGTGGTTGTTTCCAAAATGGAAATAACCACTTTTTCATCAAGCTCGCCCTCATCAAAAATATTTTTAAGATGCTTACTAATTGCAGGAACCTGTACACCGAAAAGATCGGCTATTTGGGCCTGTGAAAGCCACACTGTTTCGCCTTTCATCCGCACATTAATAGCATGCGTTCCATCTTCGCGTTGGTAGATAACCATATCGCTTTTTAATTCGACTTTCTTCATAGGATAAATATAACACAAAGAATATTCACAATGTTACTGAATTCCATAACATTAAAACTCATTCCCTGTACACGGCCTCCCCCATGTGTTACAGTTCGTCCCTATGACATTCTCGAAGAAACCACAGAAAACATTCAACGCTTTCAAAAAAGGTGGCTCGGCGCCTGCAAGATTCGCTCGCCCAACTGCCAAAACACCTATCCGCTCAACGAGCGTACCCGGGATGTCTATCGCTAAGCTTTCAAAGTTGGTCCCGACTGTTGCATCAAAATCTACCCACCGCCCAGCGAAGCCTGCTCACGGGCCTTCCCCTATCCCAAAGAAAGCTCCGGGTGAATTCCCTATGCGCATCAACAAATACCTCGGCTGGAAGGGCTACAGCACTCGCCGTGGTGCAGACGACCTCATTGCCAAGCGTATGGTGACTATAAACGGTCATTTTGCAGCGCTCGGCGATCAAGTCAATGAAAGTGACACCGTCGAAGTCCGCAACACTCGCAAGCCGGAATCGTATTCTTATTATGCCTATAACAAACCACGCGGTGTGAGTACCGATCCTACACGCAAAGGCACCATCGACATCAGTCAGTCTATCCCTCTCAATGGCATGTTCCCTGTGGGCGGTCTCGATACGAACGCCGAAGGCCTCGTCATCCTCACCAACGATCGTCGCATCACTGATCGCCTCCTCAATCCTGCGCATGAGCACATGAAAGAATTTCTCATCCAGACCATCGGCCCCCTCCGTTCCAATTTCAAAGAAAAGATGGAGTCAGGCGTCGTCATCGGTGATTCCAAACCTCTTCACTATAGCGTCAACATCATCAGCGACACCCTCTTCTCTGTTCGTCTCCACGACAGTGGTAGCCACCTCCGCCAGATGTGTTCCATGTTCTTCGCCGAGATAGAAAGTCTCAAGCGCACCCAGATCATGAATGTCACCCTCGGCAAACTTACTCCGAACGCATTTCGTAGAATTGAAGGCGAGGAATTGACTGGATTTTTGAGAGCACTTGGACTCTAACTTGACGCCAATTTAGAATCATTTATACTTGATGTATTAGTGCCTTCGGGCTCCGAGATTCCCCCACATTTTGTGGGGGTTTCGTTTTTTAGGTTTCTAATTACACCATCAATTACCTGATCCATTTCCTCTTTACTTATTCTCCAGACTTTTCTCAATAAACGTTTAGTGCTTATAGTTCTAAACTGAGTTAAACAAGCCCAAGATACACCTGATCCGTGATTAATCTTTACATGATACAAATCGTCGTAAGACTTACCCGTTAATGACACCATCCAAAGCATGTGCGCATTAAATTTCTTAATAATTAGAATTGGTCTTTCAAAGTCAGACCCTTTACCATCAGACTCAACACCAATATTTAAGCCCAGTGTACTCCACCAAACCTCTCTTTCATGAAAATAAAAGTCCTGAATTATCCTTTCTTTTTCATCAACTACCTTCTTTACCTCGTTCCATGTGTCAAAATCTTTTACCATGTAATATATTTTAATTAATCTCGTACCAATAATAAGCAACCAAAAAATACCTGGTGTTTCCAGATATCGTTATAGATTCGCTCGGATTTTGAGATCAAAGCTAGGGCAGTGAGAAAATTATACTAAATATTTACATGCAATAAAACTACCTGGCCTCCGTCGGCCTGGTTTACAATGATCCGAGATCCGACCGTGCTCGGTCGCCCATCTCCAATACCTGATCTATCCTGACCTGTTCAACAAACTCTGGCACGTGACTAACGAGGATGAGGGCTCCTTCATAGGCATCGAGGGCGCGAGCGATGACGGGTATGTGGCGGAAATTGATATGGTTAGTTGGCTCATCCATGATGAGAAGTCCTGGACGCTGGAGGACTAGACGAGCAAAAGCAACGAGACCTTTCTGACCTTCAGAAAGCGAGCCAATGCGAGTATGTACAGCCTCACCAGTGATGAGGAAAGCCGCGGCAGTGGCACGGAGTTCAGTCTCGATGAAACGGCCGTCGACGGAACGAATAACTTTTTCGAGGGATTGGTAGACCGTGTCATTGAAGTCCATCATCGAGAAATCTTGACGATAGTAACCGACGCGCACGCCATCCATGATAGTGATACCTGAATCTTTGGCGTTGTTGTCCGCTTTTGATGCAGCATAAATTTTCTCGATGAGCGTCGATTTGCCGATACCGTTGGGACCAGTGATGAGGAGGTGATTCTTGCGACGGAGAGCGATGTTAGCGTCGCGTTTGGTTGGCTTATGAGTCTTTGGACTGATGCAACTATATGAAGTGATCTTGATGATATCGCCTACGAGGTCCTGCTGGTTTGGAATAGTAAATGGCTTGATAGTCTTATCCTCTTTGCGCACATCCACAATCTCTTCTTCGAGCTCCTCGGCTTTTTCGCGCATACGCTTGGCTACGAGACGCATCTGACCTCCCTTGTTGGCGAAAACACCGGCTTGGTATTTTTTGGCGTCGATTTCTTTTTGGCGGCGAGCATTATCCATATTTTCTTTTTCGATACGCGCACTGATCTGAGCCACTACATCTTTATAGTCACCCACGTACTGCTCAACTTTCTGCGTATGCACATCGAGGTAGAGAACACCGTGCGTAAAGGCATTGAGGAATTCCGCGTCATGAGAAATGACGAGGCAGGTCTTTTTATAATTAATAAGAAATTGAGTCAGGTGCTCTATGCCCGCTTTATCAAGATTATTGGTCGGCTCATCGAGGAGGAGAATATCAGGATCTTGGATGAGGGCTGAAGCGAGGAGTAAACGCGCCTGCTGACCACCAGAAAATGTTTTGACGATGCGGTCTTTGGTATCGAGATGACTACCATCGGCGCTGACGGCTTTATGCGCTTTGAGATTGACCACTTCGAGAACGGCATCGATACGCGGGTCGAGATCATAGACTTTTTCAGCAAAACAATTAGCAAAGAAATCGCGAACGGTGAGCTCCAAGTCTGCACGAGGAATTACCTGACGAGCAGTCGCGACAGTAGAGCCTTTGGTGATATGGATTTCACCTGATTCTGGAAGTTGACCTACAACCTCTGCGACCTTGTCCCCAGGACGACCCTGCTGGGTCGCATGCTCAGCTCCGAGGATGAGACCGAAAATCGTACTCTTTCCTGCCCCGTTCTGGCCCATGAGTGTAATCTTGGTACCGCGACGGACAGTAAAGTTCACCTCATCGAGAATGGTCTTATTATGTCCCCATTCAAAAGAGACGTCCTCGAAACGAAGGACGGTATCGCCGGTAAAGGCGTCAGCTGTTGAACGTGATTGCATATTTCTGGCCATGGAATAATATAGCTTACGATGAATGTATAGACTACGACATTTTTGGCTTTATTGCTAGTGACTGCATGGTGTGGTCTAAATGTGCCGCCAAAGCTGTGGACAATTAACGCTTAGCGTGTTACTCTATATAGCGAACTTTGAGGCCTCTCACCCGATTTACACCCATTGTGTATGTATTGGAGTTGGCAAACAAATCAAGAAAAAACAACAAATACTAAGTATGGAAGAAATTGTAATTGAAATTGATAAAACGCGTTTCCAAGATGACGGTATTCAATTCATTGTAAAGGCGAAAATTGAAGCAAAAACCGACACTTGGAGCGTCCTGCAATGTTCACTCGGTGTGCGAATTGGAGGCTTTCGCAATGCCAAACCAAAATACATTGAAGTGACTGGCGATAAAATTCGTGAGCAAGTCGCAAAACACGCAGCTAACATCGCGATTGATCACATGTCCACATACGGCGTCCAAACTGTTGTGCGTCATAATAAGCCGACCCGAATTGAACGCCTACGTGCTCAACCTTCACGACACAAAGCATTTCAACCATTGGCTGATGCCAAAAAAACTAGTCGCCTTGGCATGATTCATCGTTCATGGCAAAAAATATCAGCTCAACCCATAGCAGACGTTACTGGTGTGTAAACTGATCTCAACAAACACGTCCTTTCATTAGCCCGACTCCCCCCTCGCGGAGTCCGGCTTTTTTTATAACTATATTTATCTTATAATTACTCCACTATGACAAAAATACAAAAAATAACTTACTGGGTTTTACTTACACTCCTTAGTCTCGCTTTTTTACTTGCAGGAATTTCCAAAATCACCGCTGATCCTATGACAGTTGCAGGATTTGTTGCTATACACCTCCCTATTTGGTTTATGTACTTTATCGGAGTTTGTGAAATCGCTGGAGCTATTGGACTTTGGATACGCAAATACTCACTTTCAAAGTATGCTTCTTACGGACTTTGGATAATCCTCGCTGGCGCAGCTGTTACAAGCACCATATTCCAATCATTTTCATTCGCTTTCATTCCTATCGTTTACGCTCTCATTCTAGCCATCATTTTCTGGCTTGAAAAGAAAAGAGTTACAACAGTCTAAGTAGTTGACAAACAATTGATTTTGAACGAATATTTCTCTTGAACACGCACATTAACCCCTTCAAAGGAATAATATGTTTTTATCCGACATTGTTGTTGTTACAATTCCGTGTCTGACACTTTTGACACTTGGCTGGTTACACTATCAGAAACACGCGAAGGTCAACCTCGATGATTACATCAATGCACTCGACCACGAATATTGGAAATCCCGAGATGATATCCAAGACCAAATGGAAGAAGAGCACCATGGTTGGCTCGATACTTATGAATTGATTAAGTCCTTGATCATCCTTGAAAGGAACGGCCAGATCTTACACCGAATCGTTCCGCATGTCACAGCTCAAGGAGTAACTGATGTTCATGAATTCAAACGAGATTTTGGGAGCGGTGACGGCTCAGACAATGCCTCGTCACCTTTACCTCCTTCACCATGTCATGGCATGAAAATACCTTCAGATCTAAGTAAAATCAAAATCCCGCAATCACATGCGGGATTTTTTATTATTTAATCACAGCGACCTCAATCAGCTCGATTACTTTGCATACAGTACTATTTCACACGCTTTACTACTTCGCACGCTTTGCAAATTTCTCAAATGTCACGAGCAACGACGAACCGAAACAAACTGAAGAATAAGTACCAGCCAGAATACCGATGATAAGAGCGAGAGTGAAATGTTGCGTAGACTCACCACCAAAGATGTACAGTGCGATCAAAGCAATGATAACCGTGAGAGATGTATTGACTGAACGAGTGATTGTTTGATTGACTGATTGACCAACAATTCCTTCAAAAGCATTTTTCGATGTTGAATGAGAAAGATTCTCACGAACACGATCGAACACCACGATAGTATTGTGGATTGAGAAACCAAGGATAACCAGCAACGCTGTGACGAACAGTGTATCTACTTCATAACCCAGATAATGTCCGAGAATAGCGAAGGCACCAAGAGGAATGATGATATCGTGAACGAGTGAAATAATAGCGATCAAACCATATTTCCAAGACTTCACTGGTTCTGAAACCTTGCGGAATGCAAAAGTGATATATAGCACGATACCCAGGATAACGAGGATGATAGAAACGATAGCTTTACGGAGTGACTCAGCACCCAAGACTGGACCGATAGAGTCAAAGCTCTTTATCGTACTTGAAGCTGTGCCACTGACTGAAAGCACACCTAGTACTGAAGCTTTTTCATCCTGTGAGACCGCCTTCATACGAATAAAATAATCATTTGTTCCACTCTGTCTAATTGAAACAACTGGATCAATTGAAATAAGTCCAGAAATCAAAGACGACTGTGTTGGTGCAGTATTACTATAAGAAACTTCGATGAGCGTTCCTCCAGCAAAATCAATACCGGGCTTCAATCCCCAAACAAATAAAGCAGCGAAAGAAACAACTATGAGGAGTGCGGTGAGGATATATAGAATTTTTCGATTTTCGATGATTTTCATGGTTTTATTTGATCATTGCGTCATTGGTCATTGGTTATTTAATGCCAAAGCCATTGCTGATAAGGAAAGTGCTCAAGCGAGTTGTTTTACGAGGCGCAACAGCATAAAGGAACATGCGTGAAGCTGTGATAGCTGTGAACATTGAGACCAGAACACCGACTACGAATACGAGTGCGAAACCGGTAATGATAGCCGTTGAACCGAAATAGTAAAGGATAGCACCAGTGATAATTGATGAGATGTTTGAATCACGGATAGATGTCCAAGCACGAGCGAAGCCTTCATGCATAGCATCAGAAATACCACGACCTCTGCGCAATTCTTCCTTCATGCGTTCAAAGATGAGAATGTTCGCATCCACCGCCATACCGATAGTGATGATAAAACCAGCAATACCAGCTGCTGAAAGTGTAACTGGAATTAATTTAAATAGAGCCAACATAAACACTGTATAAACAGCAAGAGCAATAACCGCAACGAAACCTGGTAAACGATACCAAAGTACGAGGAATATACTGATGATTATGAAAGCAATAATACCAGCAAAGATACCTCCATTAACTGCAGCTTGTCCTAATGATGGACCAATAGTCTGTGTTGAGATGAGTGAAATTGGAACTGGTAAAGCACCGAAGTTCAAGTCGCGAACGATCGTCTGCACTTCAGCCAATTGAAATGAACCTGTGATTTGAGCTTGACCACCATCGATCTCAGCTTGTACGACTGGAGCTGAGACTAGGTTACCATCGAGGAATATACCGATATAGTTTCCTATATTGTCTTTTGTAATAGAACCAAAAAGTTTTGCTCCTTCAGCTGTGAAATTGAGACCAACTTGTGGAGCGTTAGTGGTGGAGTTAAATTGAACAGAGGCACGACTAACCATGCGGCCAGTGAGTCCTGTGTCTTTGAATAATGCAGTGTATGCAGCAGCTTGAGTAGAAGTTGATTCACTCTGAACTGTTGTTGAGGCTTGGAAAGCTTTAATGTCTGCAGCCGTAGCGACTTTGAATTCTAGGACTGGAGTCTTGCCGATCTCAGCAGCTGCCTGATCAGCATCAGTGACACCTGGAAGTTCTACGATAAGCTTGTAGGCGTTACCTGCACCAGCTAGAGCACCACCCAGCTGTGTCTGGACGATAGGTTCAGATACACCTAGTGTGTTTACGCGGCGTTCGACAACATCACGGAGAGATGCCATAGAAGCAGTGATATCAGCACTTCCCAACTTTGAGACATCAGCTGAATAAACGAGGTGTGTGCCACCAGAAAGATCTAGACCGAGGTGGAATGGATGAAGAGTAGTCCAATAGCCAATTAGTAATGCGAAAATAAGAACATAGACCGCTTTTATTCGTTGTTTAAACATAGGGCGTATTATAGCCTCAAACGAGGAAAAATGGCAACTTTTTAGTTGACATGTTTTCCGAGTGCAAAGGATATATGAGCGTAGCAAATATAGCGATTTGGGATTAGATGCCCTCGAGTCGGCTAAAATATAAAACACTCACTTCAATCAACTGAAGTGACATAATAAAAAACCACGCCATTTCGAGCGAGGTTTGTGAGGAGAGAATATTTTAACGAAGCTTGGCAAGGAGTTGCTTCACTTCAGAGGCTTTCGGTTGTCCAGGAACGCTCGCTCCTGACAGACAACTATATACGAATGGTCCGCCCATGAATGCGTCGGTAAAACGAGAGACTTGACCAAACGGTTCACCCATGACCATCACAGAGACTTTGAAAGGAAACCTGTCCTTCATGGTTACGGTAATGGTATGAACGGCATCATACAATTCAGCCAAATCACCGTAATCACCAGCCTTCACCGCGATTTTTAGAACATCACCACGAGAGCGACGGCAAATTTCAGCTTGGCAAATAATCTCTGCATACGACGGTGTCTCGTCAAAATTGTGATACGAGACGATCACACCTACTCCTCCCAGATGCGCCTCCTTGATCACATGACCAAATGAATTAGCGGTGCTCGCTTCAATGTCAATAAGGGTCGCGTATGGCATGAATTTGAAGAACAAATCATGTCGATCTTTAAACTTCCAATCTTTCCGGGCACCACCCTCGCTCACATCGCGCGGGGTTATGATGAGTGGTTTACTCAATGCGACGATAGATTGTGTATGCTTGTGGTCCAAAAGAAACGGCCACTTGTCCAGCCGCAATTCAAAGATATCAATCGCCTCCAATTGTATAGTCTGTATGTAAATAGGCAAACACTAGACCCCCTGCTTTGACAACATAGCCCTCAAAGTCTGAAAAACTATACGAATATCCAAAGTCAACGAACGGTTTTTTACATAAAATAGATCGTAAGAAAGCTTGTCACGAGTATCTTCGACAGCGACAGCGTGATGAGGATGAGCGCGATGATATATCTGAGCCCAACCAGATAGTCCTGGCTTGATGAGGTGGCGAACATTGTAGTACGGAATTTCCTTTTCATATACAGTTGTCAGTGATGGCAACTCTGGTCGTGGACCTATCAGAGAAATATCTCCTTTCAATATATTCCAAAACTGTGGAAATTCATCGATACGGGTCACGCGAATAAATTTGCCGACACGAGTAATCTTCAACTGAGTTTTTCCATCTGTACCATATACCCCACCATCATTCGCTGTCATACTTCTAAATTTCAATATCTTTATATGTTTTCCATTTACTCCTATACGATCTTGAGTGATGAACAAATCACCTCCATCTTCTATTTTCTGAGCAACATAAACAAAAGGATAAAATATTGAAGAGATAATAATTCCAATCACTGACACAACTACATCCATAACTCTTTTAATCACATCATAAACTCGTCTTCCGCCCAGAGCGACACTGGCACTTTCAACAACCCAACGATCTTCAACCATTGAAAGTGGTATACGATCAAATATAGCCTCATAGAGTTTTTCAGCATTAATAATGACAATTCCAGAAAAAACTAAAGAATAAAGAAAAGGAATGGTCGCTTCAAGTGTTGGCTCACGCAAATCTATAATAATAGCCGTGGCACCAGTTCTTTTGACCGCATCGCCGATAGCAGAAACTGTTTTTTCAACAGAATCCTGTGGAACAAGTTTTTCTTTAAATGAAAGTCCGTAGCGAGTATTACCATTTACTTCATCATATATATCCTCAACATCGTCACTTTCACCAACTAGGATGGCTTTCTGTGAACGAGCACTGCTCAAGACCGGAAACATGACCAATCTCCACAACAAAAGCAAAAGTGTAGATATTATGAAATAAATAGCCAGGTTAGCTTTTGGTGCGATTCCAACAGGTGCAATATAAAAGAAAGCTGTGCCAAGAAGGATATTTATAAACTGAACTTTGAGCAACATGCTCTGAATTCGTCCGCGCATAAAGATAGAATGTTTGTCATATAGACCAGCACTAAAACTAACTATGAAAAACATCAGGAACAAAATGCCAAACGACTGCATATGAGCTGAAACAAGCGACCGTGTTGGAAATTCACCATAACGCACAGTTAGCGTCAAAATAAGTGAAAATATATATACTATGAAATCCCCGACCACAAGGATCAAAGCGCCTGTTGAATTAGTTAATCGAGTCATGGAACAAACATACCACGGCTTGAAGGTATGTTCAATTGATGTTACTTTTAATATACTCATGAAAATCCTCTATCTTATTACCAAATCAAACTGGGGTGGCGCTCAGAGGCATGTATTTGACCTCGCTGTAGCTTCGAAAAACAATGGTCATGATGTTGTAGTTGCCCTGGGAGGTGATGGGATTCTTCGTTCAAAACTGGAAGAACAGAGCATTTCCACCAGACCCATAACTGAACTTGGACGCGATGTATCAGTTAGCAAAGATGCAGGCTCATTCAAAGAGATATTTTCAATCATCCGTCGTGAAAAACCTGATGTACTACATCTACACAGTCCGAAAGCTGCTGGACTCGGTGCATTGGCTGGCAGATTACTTCGTATTAAAAAAATCATATACACCGTTCACGGTTGGGCTTTCAATGAAAACAGACCCCTTCACCAAAAAATAGCCATAATTCTTTTTTCATGGCTTACAACTATTTTTTCTCATAAAATTATCCTGCTTTCAGAAAAAGAACTTTCTCAAACTCTTTCATTCCCTTTTATTGGTGGAAAAACTATTCTAATTCCATTAGGTATTGGTGCTCCAGTTTTTATTTCAGTTGATGGTGCCAGACAATTCATTGCAAAGAAAATAGAAGTACCTTTTGCTGATTTCAATAAAAAAACAATCATTGGAACTATCGCTGAACTTCATACAAACAAAGGCTTAGTATTTTTAATACAAGCCGTAAAAGATGTAGTAGCAAAACATCCTCATGCTGTAATTATTATAATTGGTGATGGTGAACAACGATCGTACTTGGAAAAAATGACAAAAGAACTAGGACTCGAAAAACATGTCTATCTCACTGGATATATTTCATCTGCTTCAGAATATATAAAAGCTTTTGATATTTTCATCCTGCCGTCGGTTAAAGAAGGTTTACCTTACACGATTCTAGAAGCTGGATATGCTGGATTACCAATTATAGCCACGACAGTCGGTGGCATACCAGAAATTATTGATGACATGAAATCAGGAATCCTCATTCAACCTCGTAAGCCAGCAGAGATTGCTCATGCTATTAATTTTTACATAGAACATCTAGATGTTGCTAGACAATATGGCAGAGCCCTCAATGAAACTATGAAGAAAAAATTCACGTTAGAAAGAATGTTGAAAGATACGGAAAAGGTGTATACTGCGATTAGTTAGCACAAAAATCTTAAAACCCGCACAAAAACCCTTAAAATAAGGATTAAAAATGAAAATATTTGTTCGACTGGTTCTGTCGTCAGTATTAGCGATCGTTTTAGTCAATGCTCAATCCATCAAAGGTGAAACGATTTTAATGAGAGCGTGGACCAATCATCCACCATTCACTTGGTCTCAGAAAATCAATCCTGTTTGGTGGTGGGGTAATTCAGATGATCCTGTTCCACCATTTTGGTATGAGCCGGGAAATTCTCATCGCAACCGCGATTGGTTCTTCAGAAATCCGATGTCGAATTTCTGCAACTATGTCATCGGAGTCGCTGACAAAGATACTCACCGTTCAGGGCTCTATCCAAAGTTGGTTGGTAATCCGAACGGTGGTTGGAATTTCACAGTCACGCGATGGAAGTTTTTATTTTTTCCATTTGTTGACTACAAGGCTCGAAGTGTTCACTTTGAATTTTACTTCGGCTGGCGCGAACGCGGTAATTTCGGAATTGCCTGCCGCTCAAATCACTCCGATCCCCTCCCACGCGCTATAACAACCGCCGTACCAGATGAAGCTCCTCGGTTGATAGTTCGTCAGCCTGTGACACGGAGATGATCAGGCTATAGTTCTCAGCTTCAATCACTGTCTCAATCACGATCCCAATCACAATCCCCACTGAAAGGTGCGGGATTTTTTGTTGTATTTTATAGCCTGCACAATGGGTTAATATACCTAAATGGGAGTGCATTTTCGCAACATGATTTTGTTTGGGTGCAACTTAAGACAAAGTTGATCACTCAGAAATTGACCGACCTTCTGCACGAGCACGAAGATTGAAGTCGGCATTGGTGACGTTATACCAGTTGACATACAACTTGCGATTGTCAGGGTTCCAATTCACGAGAGGAACATTGCCGCCCGAGTAACGCGAACCACTGCAGAGCGTGACACTCTCGACATCGAGGTGATTCCCCGTCGCCAGGAAATAACCAAATTCTAGGAGAAGACGCTCAAGAAGCGTGATACCATTCACACCTTCCTTCTTGAGATCGTTAGCCGACTTATCCTTGAGTCCTGGATCGGCTTCAATGGTTTTATTGAACTTGACGACATAATCACCGTCTTTTGCATGGTCACGATCGTTCGTCGGCACACCTTTGTCGAGATCGTCAGCGTAAAGACTGACCTCGATGTTGAGGTCACGCAGTCTCTGAACAACTTTGTTCATTGTCACACCCATGAAAACTGGCACGGACCAGTAATTCTGGTCGCTCATGTCCATGTGACTGAAATCAACCTTCATGCGTAGCAGCTCATAAACCTTCACCCAGTCAATCACGACATTGTCGAGACCAAAAGGATTACGATGTTCGAGGATTGCCTGCATGTGTATTCCGTTGATGCTTCCATCGTCAACCTGACGAAAGAAGTCTTTTAGTTGCGAAGCCGTCACAGACGACCCCGCTACGACTGTTTTAGTAGCCATATTTTTTCTTTCTATTTGTTGTTGTCGAACAGCTATGAAATAGACAGAGTGTCACATTCTCTGTTCTGGCGGTATTATATCACCCACGGACACATATGTCAACTTTACTGTGGCCCCAAAAACTCATTCTTCACACTATCCTTGTGTGCTGGACGAGCATATCTGCGCATAGCCATGAGGATACCGAGAGCTATAAACTCAGTCATGATATGTGTGCCCCCATAGCTCATAAACGGCAGTGGCGTGCCCGTGACAGGCAAGAGATGTATATTCATACCAACATTCACAAGGAGGTGCACGATGAAAAATACTGCTACCCCAGCTCCGTACAAGATCTCAAAGTTTGTTGCGCCACGCGTTGCATTCACGATAATTCGCCAGATGAGAATTCCATACAAAACAAAGAAAATGACAACACCTATGAATCCCCACTCTTCAGAAAAAGCCGCAAAAATAAAGTCTGTTTGAAACTCTGGTAAAAACTTGAGGCGAGACTGCGTGCCATAACCTACTCCCTTTCCGAGTACTTCACCTGAACCAATAGCGATAGTTGCTTGATATGAATTATATCCAGAACCCCTAACATCAGTCAGTGGATGAACAAAGTTGATAATGCGTTGTTTCTGATAATCGTGGAAACCAAAAAACCAAAGCATAGTAAAACCAAAAACAACCAAAGCCACTATAGCCAAAATATGCTTTTTAGAAATACCCGAGACGAGAACCATTCCAACCCAGATGAGAAACATGATGATAGCTGAACCAAGATCTGGGTGAAGCAAGACTAGGATAAAAAATATAAAAGTATAAACACCAGAAACAATGATATGACGAATGTTGGCAATATCTATATGTCTTCTGGAAAAATATTTTGCGAGGATAATGATGAGAGCAAGCTTAGCAAAGTCAGATGGCTGAAATGAAAATAGTCCGAGGTTAATCCAATTTGCTGCACCGTGTGACACTTTTCCTATTAAAAAAAGTGCCGAAAGAACCACCAAAGAAACTGAAAATAACAATGTTGAAACTGAACTAAGTCGGAGAAATCTGACATCAACCATACTTATAGCAAAGAAAACTATTATTGAAGCGATAATCCAGAGGAATTGATGGAAGGCAAAAGAACTATCGCCGGTAAAGGCGTGCATAGTAGAAAGTCCTGCAGCCAATATTGGTAGAGTCACCAAAAAGAGTACCCAATCGATACTCATTACTTTTCCTTGGATATATCGAATCATGTGTCTATTTTATCTGTCTATTCTGCCACAGGCAAAACTTCTATGGAAATAACTTTTCCATTAAATGAAATTGGCCAGGTAAATGGTGCTACGGCATAACCATATCCTGGAATCGAATCCAGTATCGTCTTTGAAAATCCTAGAGCATTAGCATCTTTATCATACAAAACTACGTAAACATCTGTTTTATTTATCTGATTTACGCCAGTATTATTCAAAGTGACTGATAGTGAGGCACTTGCGCTGTCTTCCGAATATTTTTTATCACCTATAGTCAAATTACTCAAAGGATCACCCGCTGTCTGCCATTGTGGAGCCTGAGTAAATTCAAATAAAGCTTTTGCTGGTATACGCTTACCCATCGACACGGATCCATTGAAAGCAAGTGTATTTCTTTGAGGAGGCAACGTAACCGTTCCAGTATATTCAGTAATTTCTATGCCTTGATTGTCATAAACTACCACATGATATGGTACAGCTATAGCAACGGCTTTTGTGTTTGGATTGACGATATAAGTTGCGACATTATAAAGTCCAGGAGCCACATTTTCTATGCGAGTCCAAGCAACTTGCGGAACTAGAAATGAATCGAGACAAAGTTTCTGGCATGAACCTCCGCAATCAACGCCTTTTTCATCACCATTTTTTATACCATCAAAACAAGTTGGCGCTTTATATAAATACAAGAAAGCAGGTATACCAACTAAAAGTATTATAAATATAAGGAGACTGCTACTATATATAAATTTTCTGCGTTGTGACCAGGATGCCATGTTTATTTAAGTGTTAAAAATTATTATGATTTATTTGAGTTTGATAATGCACACTCTGTGACATCTGATTAAAACCTGAGTTAACAGTGACCGCCACAATAGAAATGTATGCTATTGCAACTACTATGCCAATGATCATAAACGCGACTAGCCAAGGCTTAGCAGAAGAAATTTGAACATCGATCTGTCGTGTTAATTTCAGTGAAGAATAGAGTTGATACAAATACACAATTGAGAAAGATAAAATTATTATTTCCATGGTGATCATTAACACCATTGGAATAAAAGCTGACATCTGTGCTGGCATTATTGAACTAGTGACAAAAGAAATGATGAAAACGGCAATTCCATAACAAATAAACATACCCGCTGCGACTAAAGCGAGAAATGCTATACGACCAAATACTGCCCACCAACGCCCTTTTACTAAACTGTAGCTCTCAAGTAACGCTTCAAATCCTTTTTTTCCATCAACTACGAGTGCAAATAAACTAAATGCTGTATATACACCAAAAATAATACCTGGGACAATAAGCAAAGCAAGTGAGCCATACGCAATAAATACACTAATAATCATCAATAAAAGGAATGACCAAAAAATACTAAAACCAAATCTGTATTGACCCTTAATGGTCAAAGCTGGAGATGATTCGGTAGATATACGATGAATGGTATTTATCAAAGCTGGGTAAAGTGCAATACCGAGGATTACAATACTTAAATATAACAATGCACACACAATCATTAATATAATTGAGTGAGAGAAAATAGATACAGAAAACAATATCATGACGATAATTCCTGTTGCAAATAATACCGCAGGAATGCCTAGTAAAATTTTCCAATTTTTGACTATAACTGACCAAGTGGAATTAGCTAGAACCGTTGGACTAATCAGTTGCTGGGGATTCATAAAATTGGTAACAAAAATTAGGAAGTAATTAACGACTTCCCCATTGTCTCATAAAACGAGCGATATATAAATAGACGCTATGAAGGCCGTATTGAATACTCTGTTCTGGCGACAAGCTACTTTCGCCCCGAAGGACTATCATCGCCGCTACTGCGTTTCACTGCCGTGTTCGGAATGAGAACGGGTGGTGCCACAGCGCCAAATCACCAGAACAGAAAACTCAAAAACAAGTAAACAGTAATCCGTAATTAGTAAACAGAATTTTCTGTTTACGGTTTACTGATTACTAATCTCTTGTGCTTCCCCATACCTCAAAGTAATGCAAACAATGTTCGATCTAAATCGAAGTGCAAATAATATAATAGCGACTCACAGAGTTCCTGATGAGATCGACGGATTAGTACGTCACGGCTCAACACCTTGCGATGCTTACACCTAACGCCTATCAACGTGATCATCTCTCACGGGTCTCAACGATACCTAATCTTGGGGCCGGCTTCCCGCTTATATGCCTTCAGCGGTTATCCGATCCGAACTTAGCTGCCCTGCGGTGCCGTTGGCACGACAGCAGGTAGACCAGAGGTTCGTTCAACTCGGTCCTCTCGTACTAGAGTCAAATCCCCTCAAGTATCAACGACTGCAGTAGATAGGAGACCAACCTGTCTCACGCTTGGTATCACGAATTACTTCGTGCAATGGACTATAGCTTTATCAAAAATTTTCAATTAACAATTTCAAATTTTCAATAGTCAATGTTTAGTCTCTACGGGCAAATTCAAATTACTTTAAATTCTTCCCTCGGAATCCTCCATTCACCCTAACGGGTGCGAATCACTGATTCGGGAATCCTCCGATATTAATTGACTTCATCATTTGTAACTTGCAAATTTAACCTTGCAACTTATTTCATGACCGCCGTGGTTGATTGATCATTCCTTTCTATTCTTCACAATGATTAATACGATTTTTAGATCATATTAATCAAATATTCATTTTAAACGAAAAATTCTCGAAGTGATTCAGACTGTCGAATTTTCAATTCGCAGTCACATAATACTTCATGTTTTTCCCTATTTGAGTGCTTTAAACTCAAATATATAGACAACATTCCGATATGTCAGATCCCATCGTTGTTTAATTAACTGTTAATTAAACGCTCAACGGTCTGAACCCAGCTCGCGTACCACTTTAATTGGCGAACAGCCAAACCTTTGGGAGCTTCTCCACCCCCAGGATGTGGTGAGCCGACATCGAGGTGCCGAACTCCGCCGTCGATATGAACTCTTAGGCGGAACTAGCCTGTTATCCCTAGAGTAGCTTTTGTCCGATAATCTTCCCCTGCATCTAATGCAAAAGGTCGGTTCACTTGGCTCCGCTTTCGCGTCTGCTCGACACGTACGTCTCGCAGTCAGGCCAGCTTGTGCCCATACACTATCGCCACGGTTTCCATTCGCGGCTAGCTGACCTTAATAGGCTCCTCCGTTACTCTTTAGGAGGATAGCGCCCCACTAAAACTGTCCATCATATACTGTCTCCCGCCGTTTATGCCGGCGAGGTTAGAACATACAAAATTCAAGAAAGGTGTTTCATCGACGGATCAATGCCACCCGAAAGCGACACATCAAATCCTCCCTTCTACGCTACGCATGAATCACGTATGGTCAATACAAAATTACAGTAAAGCTTCTAGGGTCTTTTCGTCTAACTGCAGTTAACCGGCATCTTCACCGGTACTGTATTTTCACCGAGCAAGTCTCCGAGACAGTTCTCCAGTCATTACACTATTCAACGCGTCAGAACTTACCTGACAAGGAATTGCGCTACCTTAGGATCGTTCTTTTCTATAGGTAGCAGTGTAAAACTTTACATTACTATTTAACAATTATGTGTGTGTTAGCTTCATGTCGCCATGAAGATCGGACTATATCATCATATTTCGTTCGTCGGTTCCAATTTTTGAACAAAATCTGTCTTGCGTATAGTCTCTGAGGATTTTTCTGTTATTAATTCTTTTAGATTGTACTTCCTTTTTCTTCCTTTGCCCAGATTGAGAGTTTCTCTCAATCGTACAATTTTATTAAATCCTTCTTTTGTTAAGTGCTCTTTATTAGCCATCAAATGGACTATTTCGGAGAAAATTAAGAAGTTTTTCTTTTTATTAGCCGAAAGAAAAATAAAACGGTTAAAAAATGGAGTTACCTTTTCTTTTAAGGAATCAATGTTCGTCACTTCAAAATAAACTACTCCATCAGACCTCTCGCGCAATGTCCCACATTCAAAAATATTCTTTATGAATTCGAGAATTACACGATCTTTCTGAGAAATGTTAAATGAAGCGAGCACTTTCCACTTTCCTACATAGTCACGCCTTTTAATCATCGAGACGTTGAAGCTTCCTTCACCATCTGTGAATCCGGCAATATAATTGCCAGTCGCGACATCTATGTTTGTAAGCCAATTATTATTCATGACTTACATTCTAACAGAAATCTTTCCTGCTGATTGTCCGCGTTTCAAAATTTTCACTGCTTGAATCGCTTCAAGCGAGTATTTGAACATGCTCGGAGTTTCCAGCATATGGCAAGATTTATTATCGTAACTACAACGATCACGTCTATAGTTACGACCGACATTCACCAGGGCTTATATCAGTCACCATGTAATCTTGCGA
>CAIUUK010000061.1 GCA_903902315.1 uncultured bacterium
CATCTCAGCCATTTCCTCGAGGATGGCTGATTCACCAACTTTAGCAATGAGGATATTTTCAGGAACCATACCCTTACGAAAACCGTCTATTGTGACGGAGTCGTTCATATATTTGAGGGCTTGACCACGGTTTTTCTCCCAAATGGCTGTAGAAATAGAACCTGTAATTTCAATACAGGACTTTGCCATTGGTTTGATAGCGACGGAATCGTAAGATTTTGATGCAGATTTTTGTGTGTCTGTTTTGGGCATGTCTTTATTTTTTTGAGTAATGGAACTATTTTATAGCATTGTTCAAATCATTTTTCAATGTTTGGATGTCATCAGTGCTATTGGAATAAATAGTGATGGTTGATGAGGATTGGTTTGCGTTTAGATTTGCTTGGCGGTTGATATGTGAAGCAAATACATATAATGCTGCAATAACGAGCACGATGATTACAACAAGTGTACCTATGATTGGACCAACATTTTTAATTTCTTTTTTTTGCATGAATTGAGGTGTGTGGGGCAGACAATGTCACAGAGGTTGATGAAGCCTGGTTTTCAGCGTTTATAATTGCATCTAGTACATTACTTAAGGCTCCTTTTGATTGACTGAGTGCTGAATATGCATTCTGAGTCTCCATGTATGGAGGGTGAGGATTATCACTGGTGACAGTTGAGGTTGCAATTGCTACTGACTGTTCAGCAAACGCTAAAGAACGGTCTGCGGAATCTAGAACTGGCATAACAGTTGTCATATCTGTGCCAGAAGCAGTTTCTTTTTCTATACGAGTACCGATTCGAATCCTGATGTCCTCGAGTTTGTTTAGAGTAATCTCTAATGGTTCTAATAATGCAATATTTCGTGAATCGTGGCCAATTCTGCTTTCATAACGAGACTCATAGCCTTGGCGGGCATTGTCTCCAAAATTAAATATGTTAGGTATATTGAAGAACAACATGTGATTGTTATTTATTCTTTGCAGAATAAAGTTTTACTCCCTCATCAAAAGCCATTTTTGCTTCTTTTGCTCCTTGATATCCTTTGACTGTAACTTCTTTATCTTGAAGATCCTTATATGTGGCATAGAAGTGAGCAATTTCTTTCAATGTGTGTTTGTTCAAATCTGCAAGATCGTTTATGTCATTCCAACGAGGATCTTTGACTGGAACTGCAATGATTTTATCATCTTCATCTCCAGAATCGTTGATGTTCATGATAGCAACTGGGCGAACTTTGATGAGAATACCAGGTACTAGTGGATATGTTGTAAGAACAATTACGTCTAGAGGATCACCATCATGCCAAAGTGTCTGTGGTACAAATCCATAATCAAATGGAAACTCCTGACTAGTATGCAGAACACGATCTAGAGCTATCATGCCAGTTTCTTTGTTTACTTCGTATTTATTTCCAGAACCTTTTGCGATCTCAATTATGACATTGATATCTGAACTGGTTCCAGGTTTTATATCATTTACTAAATGCATGGGTATATTGTAGCAAATTAAATTAATAAGTTATTCAGGTACAACTTCTTCACTTGCAACTTTAGATAGACCTTGGGATTTGATGTCGATTTTCCAACCTGTAAGCTTTGCGGCAAGGCGAACGTTCTGGCCACCTTTACCGATAGCGAGTGATTGTTCGTCTTCTGTGACAGTGACGATTGCACGATGTTCTTTTTCATCGAGTTCGAGACTGATAGCTTCGGCAGGAGAGAGAGCTTCTTCGATAAATAGAGCAGGATCCTCGTTCCATTCAACGATGTCGATCTTTTCACCTGAAAGTTCACTTGTAACGGTAGACACACGAACACCACGCTGACCAACCATAGAACCGATAGGGTCTATGTGACCGTCATGTGAGACAACAGCGACTTTTGAGCGAGAACCAGCTTCACGAGCTATAGCTTTGATCTCGACTATACCCTGAGCGATCTCAGGTGTTTCTGTTTCAAAGAGTTTTGCGAGGAAACGAGGGTGTGAACGAGAAAGTTTGAGGACGATTCCGCGAGGAGATTCTTCTACTGCGTAGAGATACGCACGGATACGGTCACCAGTTTTCCAGCGTTCGCTAGGAATCTGTTCTTCGTATGAGATGACGCCGAGAGCACGTCCCATGTTGACGAATACTGTGCCACGTTCGACGCGTTCGACAGTTCCGGCGACGATTTCTCCTTCTTTTGCGCCATATTCACCCATGACAGAAACTTTTTCTGCTTCACGGATCTTTTGGATAATGATTTGCTTTGCTGTTTGAGCAGCGATGCGACCGAAATCAGCTTTGACTTCGAGAGGAAAAACAATTTCATCACCGACTACAGCGTCGCGTTTGATGCGACGAGCGTCTTCGATGAGCATGTGCTGTTCTGGGTTGTAGCGGATCTTGATATCGTCAACATTTGTGTTTTTGATATCTTCCTCTGGTTCTTCGTCACCTTCCATGATGACCTGTTCGCGGTCTACGACGACTTTGACCTGCCAAAATTCGACAGAACCTGTATTTTCATCAAATGATGCGCGGACGATCTGGCCTTTTTTGCCATATTCCTTCTTGTAAGCGGTTGCGAGAGACATGGCGATAGCTTCCAAAGTTTTTTCTTTTGGAATACCGCGCTCTTCTTCGAGCTGGGCGACGACTGAGTTTATGACTTTGAGATCAAACATATATGTGTTGTTACGTACTATTATTAAGTTGTGGGCCATTTCTGGCCGTTTTTATTGTTAAAAAGGCTTATTTCTAGGCCCTTTTAAGCAAAATGTCCGCCGGTGGGCGAACAGTGACTGACTGGCATAATGTAGCATGTTTCGACTAATTGAGCAAGAAAAAAGAAATCAATATAACCCAGTCGAAATCCCCAACGCCACTTTCCATTGATATATAATTGCAGCTCTGAAATATGGGCTTTTTCCTAAATCGTTAACAAAGAATAAAGATTTTCTGAGCATTTTGAATGCTTTTGGTAGGTCAATTTGGCTCAATGAGCCTACTGGTTGTTTTTCTTTGTTGAGTCCACTTTTTGACACAAGATCTTTTCTGTCAAAGCATGCATATGAATTACGATTGAAGCAAGGATACAATTCTTTTGACAACAAGAGGCTCCATCCTCTAGGTTCTTTCGAAGTTATCACTGAGCAAAGAATACTGTTTTGATATTCCGTAGCGTGTTCAGGTAGCAAGACGAGCCCGAAGTGGGGCTTAGTCTCACCAGTATCAGTAAATTGATATTGGTCGAAATATAGTATGTCACCAACATTAAAACTCATCCGTGTATGAATCCACAACATCAGGATCAACTGAGACAGTAGAAAAATTTAATGGAGCCCCTTTTAAAACAAGCCCTTTTTTCTCTTTATTCTGAATATCTTTCATTGGCTCTGTCGCGTACGTCTTTTCTTTTAGTTTTGCCTGAGTTAGTGGTAATAGTTCTGATAGAAAATTGTCTAAGAATATTGTTTCGCCTGCGTCAAAATCTAATTTCGGAATTTTTTTGCTTAAACTGAATGCGTGTTTTGGATAACCATACTCTTTATTTTCTTTTATTTCCTTTTTTATATAACCACCTGTTTCCAAATTTTTCAACGCATCATATACCGCTATAGAAATCGGTCCATTTTTATCTCTAATAAATATGGCATCAGTTATAAAAGGCACCCCCGCATATTTGAGAGAGTAGACTTGCAGTAGATAGGGAATTTTGAAAAGTTGGAATCGTGAAAGTTCGTTTCTACCATCCTTTTTAGCTCTATCTAAGATAAATAGTAATAATTGTGATAAACGGTTCATTGATGTCAGTATATCATTAAGTGAAATAAGTCATAAATAGCCAATAATTTTATCGGGATCATTTTGCCGATACCGACAAATTGATGCATGTTAGCCATATTTATCGACAGTTATTCAAGCACTCGGTCTATTTATTTGATAGAATATAAGCGATGCTCATCGAAGATACCCAGCTCTATAAATTTATTCTAGACTCTGGACTTGTTTCCAAGGAAGACTTGGAAAATGCAAAAAAAGAGTCCGACACAAACGGTAAGCGTTTGGGGGATATTTTGGTGACTAGTGGAAAGATAACCTCTGATAATCTTCGTCGAATGCAGGCTTATGTGCTGGGTATTCCATTTGTCGATCTAAAAAATAGAAAACTACCAGGTGATGTACTTTCACTCATTCCTGAACCTATTGCTCGTGGACATAACATTGTTGCTTTCAAGAAAAGTGACACAACTCTCGAAGTGGCAATGTTGGATGTGAATGATCTTTCGGCGATTGATTTTATAAAAAAGAAAGTCCATCTAAAAATTCTTCCAAGACTTACAGATAGTGATTCTATCAGGGAAGCACTAGTTCAATATCAGAAAAGTCTCAAAGCAGAATTTGGAGATATTATTCAAAAGGAGACAGATAATATAAAAATGATCTCTGATGAAAAAGGCGAGGCTGCCTCAGAAGAAGATCTAAAGAAAATTGCTGAAGATTTGCCAGTGGTCCGCATTGTAGATACTCTCATTAAACACGCTATATTGCAGAACGCTTCTGATATTCACATAGAACCGATGGAAGAACAGGTTTTGGTTCGTTATCGCATAGACGGACTTCTTCATGATGCCATGGTCCTTCCACGCCAAGCTGGACCATCAGTTTCTGCTCGCATAAAAGTTCTGTCTAACCTCAAACTAGACGAAAAACGTCTTCCACAAGATGGTCGTTTCAAAATTGACTTAACAAATGAAAAAGTCTCATTTCGTGTTTCGATTTTGCCGACTTATTATGGAGAAAAGATAGTTATGCGTCTATTACGTGAAAATATTTCAGGTTTTACTTTGGAGTATCTGCATTTCCATGGTGAAGGATTAGAACGAATTCACGCGGCGTTGCGTCTTACAACTGGCATGATTCTCACCACTGGTCCAACTGGTTCAGGTAAAACCACATCTCTCTATACTATGCTCGATATTTTAAATACGCCCGACGTAAACATCTCAACAATTGAAGATCCTATTGAATATCAGGTTGCACGCATTAACCAAACACAGGTTCGTCCTGAGATAGGTTTCTCCTTTTCGCAAGGTATTCGCACACTTGTTCGTCAGGATCCAGACATCATCATGGTTGGTGAAATTCGTGATAATGAGACAGCTGCTCTAGCGGTGAACGCTGCTCTAACTGGTCATCTTGTTCTCTCGACACTGCATACCAACTCAGCTGCTGGTGCAATCCCACGCTTACTGGATATGAAAGTTGAGCCTTTCTTACTTGTTTCAACATTGGATATTGTTATCGGTCAACGCCTTGTTCGTGCTCTAACCGAAAACAAAGTTTCATATCAACTTTCAAAAGCCGAATGTGCTCAGCTCGAAAAACTAATAGATATGAAGCGTGTTTTGGATGTTTTAAAATTGGAAAAAGTGCTTAAACCAGAAGCTACATGGAATGATATAAATTTTTATAAGCCAGTTGCTGGTACAGATGATGATGGATTCAAGGGTCGTGTTGGCATTCATGAAGTATTGAAAATTTCTCCAACCATTAAAGACCTAGTTATGAAAAATGCTTCATCTACAGACATAGAGGCTCAAGCAAAAAAAGAGGGCATGCTTACTATGTTGGAGGACGGTATATTTAAATGCGTACAAGGTTTCACAACTATTGAAGAAGTACTGCGTGTCGTCTCAGAATAGTTATTCAAATTTTATATATATTTAACCCCATCCCTTAATTTCATGTCACATTTCATATTTAAAGCAAAAAAACCTAACGGAGATACGTATGAAGGTCAAAAAGACGCGGCTGATCGCTACGAACTTTATCGTATGATTCGTGAATCAGGAGATGAGTTTGTATCACTTAAAGAAAAAAATGGAAAAAACACAGGTTTAAAGATGGAAATCTCTCTTGGCTTTTTGAATAAAGTTAAGGCAATGGAAAAAATTAATTTTGCCAGAAATCTAGGCTCAATGATTGAAGCTGGCCTTCCTTTGTCTCGTGCTTTGTCAGTGTTGGAACGCCAAGCCCATAGTAAAAATTTACAAACAGTTATAACTGATGTTAGGAATAGTATTGATAAAGGACTTACTTTTTCTGATGCTTTGGCAAAACATCCAAAAGTATTTTCTTCACTCTTTACTTCAATGGTTCATGCTGGTGAACAATCTGGAACACTTTCAGATTCTCTAAAAGTGATTGCGTTTCAACTTGAAAGTGCTAACAATCTAGAGCGCCGTGTTCGCGGAGCTCTTATGTATCCAGCTGTTATTATTTTCGCTATGATTATAGTTGCTGTACTTATGTTTACTTTCGTCATTCCAACATTGATGAAAACATTCATAGATTTGCATGTTGAATTACCTTTTACGACGCAAATCATACTTAATATAAGTAATGTACTTCAGAATTATGGAGTATATTTACTTATCGGTCTCGCTCTACTCGGTTTTATGTTTATGAAATGGTCTAAAACGGCTATTGGTAAAAATATAAATCATACACTTTTGATCAGGTTGCCAATACTTGGTCCTTTGGTTCAAGAGGTTAATACTGCACGCACAGCCAGAACACTGTCATCGCTTTTGGGTGCAGGTGTGGATTTTGTTGAATCAGTTAATATCACAGCTTTGGTTATTCAAAATGTACATTTTAGAGCAGTCCTTGAAAAAGCTGGTGAATCAATCAAAAAAGGGGGACTCATGTCAAAAATTTTTGCAGATAATATAAAACTTTATCCAATTTTTCTTTCAGAAATGATGAGTGTTGGTGAAGAAACAGGAAAAATAGGAGAAATGTTATCCGGCGTTGCGAAATATTATGAGGAAGACGTTGATCAAAAGACCAAAGATATGTCTACAATCATTGAACCTTTGATTATGATTTTGATCGGTGCAGGTGTCGGTTTCTTTGCAGTAGCCATGATTTCACCGATGTATTCTCTAGTAAATGCCATTTAAAATGAAGAAAGGTTTTACATTAGTCGAAGTCCTTGTCGGTTCAGCTGTCTTTTTGACTGTTGCTATTTCAGCATATGGTGCTTATGCAGGGATTTTTAAATTAGCAAATCTAAATCAGACAAGAATGCTGGCTGTTGGTTTGGCTGATGAGCAGTTTGAGATGATTCGTAATATGTCATATTCAAATATTGGCATAATGAGTGGTGTCCCTAGTGGATTATTGCCAGCATCCACAACACTCACTCGAGGCGGAGTTGCTTTCAATGTTGGCTATACGGTTCGTGATGTCGATTTACCTTTTGATGGAGTTTTTGGTAGTTCAACAAACAACGATACAGCTCCTGCTGATAATAAATTTGTTCAGATTTCAATCTCTTGTCCATTGTGCCAGAACTTCAATACGATAAATGTATCGGGTCAGGTTGCACCAAAAAACCTAGAGAACTCAACGGATAATGGAGCCCTTTTCATCCAGACAATTGATGCAAATGGAAATCCAGTTCCTGACGCTTCGATACATGTAGCCTACACTGTGACCACTTCACCAATTATCATTGATGATACGACCAATAACTCTGGAGTTTTGGAATTGGTAGACATTCCACCAGCTGTTCAGTCTTATACTATTACAGCAAATAAATTTGGATACTCAAGCGATCAAACCTATAACGCTAGTTCAACAAATCCAACTCCATATAAGTTGCCAGCCACTGTTGCGGCTCAACAATTAACACAGGTTAGTTTTTCTATTGATAAATTGAGTTTGTTTAACATAAGTAGTATGAGTCCAACTTGCGTAGCTGTACCAAATTTTCATTTTTCAATGACTGGATCAAAACTGATTGGTCCTAATATACCAAAGTATTCCAAATCTTTAGTTACAAATGGCGCTGGATCTTTAGCGTTAAACAATATGGAATGGGATTCATACACAGTTACACCTACTGATAGTTCATATGATTTGGCTGGTATAAATCCGCTCAATCCTATTTCACTCAGTCCTGGTAGCACACAATCGATTCAACTTATTGCTGTGCCAAAAAATTCTGACACCTTGCTCGTCACCGTGAAAGATAATGCAACAGGTTTGCCACTTTCTGATGCAACTGTGGAGGTTACAGGTCCAAGCGGTTACGATCAAACATTGTTAACTGGTCAGGGATATTTTAATCAAACAGATTGGTCACATGGCGCTACACAATCAGGACTATTTTCAGATTTGAGTGCTTATGCGACAGACAATGGTTTGGTAGATACGCAGACCGCTACTTCTACGGGAAATGTTGTTTTGCATTGGAATCCAATCGGTGATCCATACAATACAAATGCAACTGGGACACTTGATTCCTCAATTTTTGATACAGGTACAACGAGTAATTTCTCTGTTATTTCGTGGAATCCTGGCAATCAATCATTATTGACTGGTTTAAATAGTGTAAAACTACAGTTTGCTTCAAGTCCTTCATCCACACCTTCTTCATGGAATTTTCTTGGTCCAAATGGAACTGCAGATACATATTATACAACTCCAAACTCAACTATTTCATCAGTCAATAATTCAAATGAATATGCTAGATACAGAGTGTATTTAACGACTCAAACAGCTACCGCTACGCCAATCGTTTCAAATATTTCAACGACATATACTTCGAGTTGTATTCCTCCAGGTCAGGTTATATTTAGCGGTCTTCAAGCAAATGGAACTTATACCATAAATATTTCTGCACCAGGTTATACTTCTGCAACAGTTACAGCCTCTACTACGAGTAATTGGCAAGAGGTTCAGGTTCCACTTCAGATGTAAGTTGTAAAAACTCTGCAGTAGTTTGGTTATATAGTATAATTACATCATGAATCGCTCTTCTCATGTTTCAGGTTTTACACTCGGTTTCACTTTGATTGAAGTTGTTGTTTCGATTGGTATATTCATGATTATCATAGTGGCAGTAGGAGCTTTTGAATCAAATATTTTTTCGTATCAGAGAAATGCTTCAAATTCTTTCACGACGGTACAGGATGCGCAGGTAATTCTGAAAACAATTTCTCATGATATAAGAATGACATCGCAGGGAAGTGATGGCTCATATGCTCTACAAACAACAGCTACAAATACACTTATGTTTTTTGCTGATACAAATAACGATGGTTTAAAAGAACGAATTCGCTATACTTTAATCGGTCCAACTCTTTATAGATCTGTACTAGTACCTACTGGATCACCGTTAAGTTATTCTGGCTCCGAGTCAACTTCAACGATTTTAACTGATGTTGCAAATGGAACTTCATCCGTATTTACTTATTTCAATGGTAGTTATGCGGGCACATCTACAGATGCATTAGCTCAGCCTGTCACTCCAAATACAGTTAGACTTATTCAAGTTAGTTTGACATTGGATGTTGACCCAAATCAATCACCAGTAGGTCGAACCTACATAACTGATGTAACCCTTCGTAATCTGAAGGATAATTTATGAAAATTAATATGAGACTAAAGGGAGAAAAAACAAAAATATCACGCGGTCGCGGAACAATTCTCGTATCAGTGATCATTTTTGCGACTATAGCCGTGACTATGACTATTGGTTTAATAAATTGGGGTGCAGCACTTTTACGCAGTGTGCAAACTGTTGCACAACGCGAGCAAGCTTTGCAGATATCTGAGGCTGGAATTGATTATTATCGTTGGCATCTGGCACATGCATCAAGTGATTTTTATGATGGAACTGCTGCTACAACAACTTCGCCATATACACACGAGTTTTATGATAAAGACGGAAATCTTCTGGGTTCATATGCTTTGACTGTTACGCCACCTGCAGTTGGTTCAACTGTTGTAACTATTGTTTCAAAAGGAAGTTTGGCAAGCTCGACCATATCTCGTTCAATTAAAGTGACTATGGCTATACCTTCTTTTGCAAAATATGCAGTAATTGCTAACGACAACATGAATTTTGGTTCAGGAACTGTGACTTATGGTCCAATTCAATCAAATAAAGGAATTCACTTTGGTGGAGTGGCTCATGGTTCAGTTTCAAGTGCACTTTCAACATATACAGATCCAGATAATTCTACAAATGAATGGGCTGTTTATACCTCTTCCGGTACAACAGATCCTGTTCCTCCGACAACATTACCAACAAGATCAGATGTGTTTACTGTTGGTCGCCAATTGTCTGTGCCAGCAGTTGATTTTAGTGCGCTAACTGCAAATCTGGCTACACTCAAAGCAACAGCTCAATCAGGTGGAGTCTATCTTACGGGTTCACAATACAATGGCTCAGCAGCACAGGGATATCATATTGTTTTGAAAACAAATAATACTTTTGATTTGTATGTGATAACAGGGATTATTGCTACCAGTAGCAATTGTGCAACAAACAGTACCGCTTCAGGTCAGACTCAATGGGGATTGTGGACAATCAATACGCAACATTTCTCTGGAAATTATGCTGTTCCAGCGAATGGTGTGATTTTTGTTGAAGATCATGTGTGGGTTGATGGTCAGATTAATAGATCACGCGTTACTATAGTTGCTGCGAAGATCGGAGTAACTGATCCAACTCAGTATTCAAATATTACAATCAACGATAATTTGTTATATACAAATAAAGACGGAACTGATTCTATAGGCCTCATCGCTCAAGGCAATATTAATGCTGGTTTTGGAAGTCTTGATACTGAAGAGATTGACGCTGCTTTAATAGCTCAAAACGGCCGTGTTGGAAGATTTTATTATTCTTCTAATTGTTACGGTACTTATTTGAGAACGACTTTAAATTTATATGGGATGATTGCCACAAATGTTAGATACGGCTTTGCTTATGGCTCAGGTTCTATCGTAAGTGGTTATCAAAATCGTAATCTCACCTATGACGCTAACCTTTTATATGGTCCACCGCCTTCATTTCCTTTGACTTCAAGTTTCTACACAACGCTTTCGTGGCAAGAAATTTGAGAAAACAATCAATTTTCAATGACACAATGACAAAAATGGTTGTGTTACAATATCTGCATGTCATCAAATAAAAAACTTATAGTAGGTAACTGGAAAATGAATCCGGTCACATTGGATGAAGCAAAAAAGATCGCCAGTAAAATCAAACGAATTTCTCCAACTTTAACTTCAACTGAGACTGTTATATGTCCGCCACTACCTTTTATAATCTCTTGTGGATCACGAAAAGAGGTCAAGCATTTTCACCTAGGAAGTCAGTCTGCGTCTGTTGAAATGGTCAGAGGTCCACATACAGGCGAAGTGAGCGCGGAGATGTTACATGACATTGGTGTGGAATATGTAATCATTGGACACTCTGAACAGCGAGCGAGAGGGGAGAGTGATGTGAATGTTGCAAAGAAAATAAAGGCGGTCATAGATGCAGGTTTGTCACCAATAGTTTGTGTTGGTGAACTTGTGCGTGATGAAGCCGGTGCTTATTTGGAGGTTTTGAAAAATCAGATTAAACATAGTCTTGCTGATGTCCCACTGGCTTCTGTGAAGTCTATCGTCCTCGCTTATGAACCAATCTGGGCAATCGGTGCACCTGAGCCGATGAAGAATGAAGATATCCACGAGTCTTCGATATTCGTTAAGAAAGTTTTTTCAGACATCTTTGGTGTAGAGGCTGGTTTAAAAGTCCGAGTGCTCTATGGTGGCTCAGTTAACTATCGTAATGCTCCAGATATAATTTCTTATGGAAAAGTTGATGGACTCCTCGTTGGTCGTGAAAGTGTTAATTCTCCAGGGTTTGTGGAGTTGCTGAAGGCGGTTGACAATATAGCTTATAAGTAGTATAATGCCACATAGGTAAAGCTATTTGAAACAAGGAATAACAATATCCTCGAAACAGCTTGTTGCTGGTTCGGTGTCTCTCTGCTTACCCAAAGAAAGAAAAACTGACCATGAATGCTATGCTCAGCGAAGCACTCTCCGAAATCGGGGGACTGCTCAAACAACTGCTCGATTGCCTCACGGGGCAAGACGAAGCGAAACGACAACAGTGGTTAACGGAATTCAAGAAGTTCCTCCGCAAGGAGCCTTGTTGGGTGACGAATACCGTCCAGGCAATCGTGGGTGCGATTGTCAGTTATGTTGTGGACTGCACCGTGTCTCTCGAAGACATGATCAAGGCCGGCAAATACGACTGGGTCAATAGTGATATCACCGCGAAATGGTTTCCGGTGAAAAGCACGGGCGCAGACGAGTGGGAATTTAAAATGTTCCATTTCGATCGCTCTATCACTTCAGAAAACGCAGTTGTTGGCATCAAAGCTGATGACGTAACTAATCCCTGGCAACCTGCGAGCATCGAACATCTGCTGACTTATGGGAAACATAATCCTGAAGAACAGCGGAAGTATCCAATTGTCGCACTAGGTTCCGTCGGTGAGGTCGATGGCGATCGTCGCGTCCCGTATCTCGACGAGGACACTCGAAGCGTCGCCTCAACCTCAGCCGCTGGGACGGTGATTGGCCTGCCGACTGTCGTTTCCTGGCTGTTCGCAAAAAGTCTCAATCCTCGGTCTCTTGATCCATTGGGTTTGTCCCTTGGTAACTTGGACACTTGGTTCGAAATTCAAATCCTGTATTTACACAGCAATGTGTTGTGCAGGATTTTTTCATTATATATACTGTAAGGCGACAAATGAAAAATCTAAGGTTATGGCTTTAGGTAATTTGTCCGCAACTCATACGGTGAGAGTTTGGACGGCTAAGGTTGTTCAGAGAGTATCGTATGATCCAATTAAAAATCAGAGACAGTTGGTGTGAGAAATTAAGTGATAAGCATCTTGGATTGCTTTGGTCACAGATTAAATTCAACTCCCGTGAAGATATCGGGGAGTAGTGGCATGGATTATTTCTCATACAAGGTTCCGTCGGTAAGGTCAATGGCAATCGTAACGTCCCGTATCTCAACGAGGACAACTCGAAGCGTAACCTCAACCTCAACAACTGGGACGGTGATTGGAATGCCAACTATCGTTTCCTGGCTGTTCGCCACTATCATTGTTTCTCCTGGGATATATTCTCAGGAGTTTTGTTTAGGTTTTGTTTCCTCCAACCGCCGAGCATTTTGCCTATTTCCGCGAACTGCTCTGCTAGATGGGCGTATTTCTTATTATCCAAAGCTTTGATTTCCCAAGAGAGTTGAAGTAGTAATTTGACAAGGTCGACCTTAGAAATACTTTTGTTTAATAGTAACTGTTTTTGTTCTGTGTGGTTGTAGCTTGCGAGAAAGGCGTATTCAATCGCTTCTAGAAATAAGACGTCAATCTTGGAACCAATAGTGAAGCGGTTGGCTTTAGGAAAATGTGTGAGGTAATTTTGCCAAACATTGTAAGTATCTTTGAGTTTGAGTACGACTGGAACCAAGCGGGGGGGGGTCACTTTATTGTTTTGAATTTTTAAATCAATCATGATGTACAACGATATCATTTCTATAGAAAATTTGCTCGAAGCATGGAAAGAGTTTCTGAAAGGGAAGCGGAGCAAGAAAGATGTCCAAGAATTTCAATATAAACTCTCTGATAATATCTTTCAACTTCACTCTGATCTCAAAAACAAAATGTATAGGCATGGTGGTTACTATGCTTTTAATATTTCAGATCCAAAGCCGAGAAATATTCACAAGGCGAGTGTACGTGACAGATTGATCCATCATGCACTCTATAGGAAATTGTATCCATTGTTTGATATTCATTTGATCCATGACTCATATTCGTGTCGAAAATTTCGAGGAACACATAGGGCTTTGAATAGATTTAAGAAGTTTGCTCTGAAAGCAAGTAAAAACAATACGAAAACCTTATGGGTGTTGAAGTGTGATGTAAGGAAATTCTTTGCATCTATAGATCAGTTGGTTCTTGTTCGGATTTTAAATAAATATATTACAGATCAGGATGTCATTAAACTTATTCAGAATATTGTCAGCAGTTTCCATAGCACTCAACCGGGAAAAGGGTTACCGCTGGGCAATTTGACCTCGCAGTTGCTGGTGAATGTGTACATGAATGAATTTGATCAATATATGAAACATGTCCTCAGGGCAAAATATTATATCCGCTATGCCGATGATTTCGTTATTATGAGCCATGATAGAAAGGAGCTTGAAGACATTCTTCCAAAAATCGATGTGTTTTTGAGAGAACAACTGAAACTCTCGCTTCATCCTGATAAAGTCTTTATCAAAACATTTGCGTCCGGTGTTGATTTCCTGGGCTGGGTCCATTTTCCATATCATCGAGTGCTCCGAACAGCGACCAAAAAGAGAATGTTTCGGAATATCACTGAAGACAGCACGGAAGCGACGGTTCAATCGTATCTTGGCATGCTCTCTCATGGAAATGCCTGGAAATTGCAAGAAAAGATTGAGGATATAGAATACAAATCTGCTATACTACCACCATGAAAACCCTCACAGATATCCCAAACCTAACCGGCGCCAAAGTGCTCGTACGAGTTGATTTCAATGTTCCTGTAAAAAACGCCGTGGTCACTGATGATTATCGAATACGTAAAGCTCTACCGACTATAGAATTTTTGAAAGGGAAAGGTGCGAGGATTGTCCTCATCAGTCATATAGAGACTGCAGACGGGGTTGCTGATAAGACGAAGAAGCCAACACTTGCGCCGGTGGCTGATTATTTAAATAAAAATGGCGTCTCTGTAACCTTTGTGAAAAATTGGACAAATGCTTTTGAAGCCAGTGAGACGCTCAAAGACGGAGAGGTCATACTCCTCGAAAATATCCGTGAAAACAATGGTGAGAAGCTAAATGATACAAAGTTCGCCAAACAACTCGCTACTCTCGCTGATATATATGTAAACGATGCTTTTTCGGTTTCACATCGTGAGCATGCTTCTGTTTGCGCTGTTACAGAGTTCCTGCCAAGCTATGCGGGTCTGCAACTCCAAAGTGAGATTGAGAACTTGAGTTTGGCTTTCAATCCTGCGCATCCATTCCTCTTTATACTCGGTGGTGCCAAGTTTGATACGAAACTGCCACTGATAAATAAGTTTTTAAAAACAGCTGATACTATATTTATAGGTGGTGCTTTAGCCAATGATGCTCTCAAAGCAAAAGGTTTTGAAATAGGTACATCGAAGCTTTCGAATGGTGAGGTTGATATATCAGATATTGTTAATCAGCCACAGATAATGTTACCTGCTGATGTGGTTATTGAGGGTCACATAACAAAAGATATTACAGTTGTTGGAAAGAGTGATGTGATCCTAGATGCTGGATCAAAGAGTCTTGCTCAATTGAAAGATAAGATTGGCTCTGCAAAATTTATACTATGGAATGGGCCACTTGGCTTATTTGAAAAAGGATTTACAGAAGGAACTGAGGAGTTGGCAAAGCTTATTGCTGGAGCGACTGTTAGTAGTGTGGCAGGTGGCGTCGCTAAATCAATCGTCGGGGGAGGTGATACGCTCTCGGCTATTTCGAAACTGAACATAGAAGACAAATTTACTTTTGTTTCAACTGGTGGAGGTGCGATGTTGGATTTCTTGGCACAAGGAACTTTGCCTGGAATTAAAGCTCTGGAGGATAGTAAAGAATAATTATTTTAGTGCGTCGCGGATTTTCTGGGCATTACCCTCGAAATCTTTTTTGTTCCCCAGAGTTTTTGATTGAGGCAGTATAGATATGTGGGCATGAGAGACCTCATCTCCTCTAATACCGCTCCAAATTGCTTCTTCATCAAATGCTTTCTGTTGTGCGTGGGCAATTTTTCCGGCAACTTCAAAGTATTTCCCGAGTTGTGGCACGTCCCACACCCAACGATAATGGTCTTTTGGGATTATAAGTGTGTGTCCCAGAGATACGGGGTGGATATCAAGAAAGGCTAGAAAATCAGCATCTTCATAAACGATGTTTGCGGGTATTTCTTTTGCGATAATTTTGCAAAAGATGCACGTCGGGTCTGTTTTGTGGTCTATTTTATTCATAGGGTTATTTTAGCATAATAAAAAAGACCTCATCATTTTGGATGGGGTCATGTTCGTAGTAGTTTCAGATGTAGTATTCAGGTTCAGAGACTCCTGTAGGTGGGAAAAGTTTCCTTATTTCTTGTTCGCATCGTAGATAGAGTTTTTTAAATTTTGGACTGATATCCAAAAGCACAAGACATCTTTTCTTTGCGTGACTCACAACCATGTGTCAAATATGGCGATGATATATACTTATTGCATAATGAAAGCTTGCCACTTTCACGTGCTATACTTTTTTACACATTCCTATGGCGTATAACATCCGCAGATCTATCACAGTTCAGGAGCAAACACCTCTCGCTGAGTTTTCACCCATATTGGCACACCTGCTTTTTCATCGTGGTTTCACGGATGCGCACACTGCCAAAAATTTCATTTCGCCTGACTATGATTTGCACACGCACGATCCTTTTTTATTGAAAGACGCAGAGAAGTCGGCTGAACGAATTATCAAAGCTATCCAAGGTAATGAGCGCATCGCGATATATTCTGACTATGACGCTGATGGTATACCTGGCGCAGTTATCTGGCATGATTTCTTCACTCGTATCGGTTTCAAGAACTTTTCTATTTATATTCCACATAGACATAATGAAGGCTTTGGTCTCAATCTCGAAGCGATCGAACAACTCGCGGGCGAAGGAGTAAAGCTTCTCGTCACTCTCGATTGCGGTATCACTGATGTGAAACCGGTCGCACTCGCAGTTGAGAAGGGGATGGAAGTAATCATTACAGATCATCATGAACCTCCAGCAATATTGCCTCCAGCTTTTGCCATCATTGATCACAAGCAGGTTGATTGTAATTATCCTGATAAAAATCTGTGCGGATCGGGTGTTGCATATAAACTTATTCAAGCTGTTATCAAGAAGGAGAAAGAAGTAAGGAGTAAGAAGGATGAAGTAAATCGGGCAGATTCGATTTTGAAGAATGGCTGGAAAGATGGTCATGAAAAATGGTTGCTCGATATGGTTGGTATCGCTACGCTCTCCGACATGGTTTCTATCACTGGAGAAAATCGTGTCTTTGCATATTATGGTTTGAATGTTTTGCGCCAGAGTCCACGCAAAGGTTTGGTCAGGCTCTTGGAGAAATTAAAAATCCAACAGAAGTATCTCACCGAAGATGACGTCGCTTTTATGATCACACCGCGCATCAATGCTGCTTCGCGTATGGGTTTACCAATGGATGCATTTAGTCTATTGTCGGCACAAACAGATGAAGATGCACGAACTTTTGTTGATCACTTGGATGCAATAAATAATGAGCGAAAAGGAGTGGTTGCATCACTTTCAAAAGAGATAAAGAAAATTTTGCATGAAAGATATGGTAGTGATGAATCATTGTTGCCGTCCGCAATCGTGCTCGGTAATCCTGATTGGAGACCCTCGCTTCTAGGACTCGTTGCGAACACGTGTGCAGAGCAATTCATGCGTCCGGTTTTCCTCTGGGGTCGCGATGGTGATGGGGGTATCAAAGGCTCGTGTCGTTCCGAAGGCGTGTCGAGTGTTGTCGAGATCATGCGAGGTGTGCCAGAAGGAGTGTTCATCAAATATGGTGGTCATAAACATTCAGGTGGGTTTGAAGTTAGTCATGAAGGTGTGCATTTTTTGGATAAGCATTTGAATGAGGCACAGAAGAAGATACAAGATACAAGAAACAAGATACAAGAAGCGATCGGCCAGAGTGAAAGTGGTGCAGATGGATTTTCAGGTCAGGAAATAATCGACATGGAACTTTCTGTGAATGATGTTGATTGGAGTATTTACAATGATATCGCCAAGCTCGCACCTTTCGGAATCGACAATCCAAAACCTGTTTTTCTGTTCAGAAAAGTTACACCAGTCGCGATAAAAGTTTTTGGTAAAACGAAGGAGCATATGGAAGTTTCATTTGCCAAATCGAATGGTCAGAAGATTCCAGCTATTTCATTTTTTGGTGCTGGAGAAAAATGGGCGCAGGAGCTGGTGGGGCAGGGCTCGTCAGCTGCGGTTGGAAAGAGTGTCGATCTAATTGCATCTATAGAGAAATCGATGTTTGCTGGTAGGACAGAGTTAAGGCTCAGGATTGTCGATGTGATCGTTTAGTTAGTATTGTAAATAGCATTACTTCGCTTTAGTAGAAGAGTATACGTGTAATACAAATTATTACATAGTAATACATCAAAATATAAACATGCGTTCAATCATCAACATATCTCTCCCGGCTACTTTGGCAGCCGAGGTTAAAAAAGAAGTAAAAGAAGGTCATTTCGCATCGACCAGTGAGTTTTTTAGACATATTCTTCGGTTGTGGAGGACAGAAAGGCTTGCTAAAAGTTTGAAAAGAGCACAAGCAGATTGGCTGGTTTCTCTGCGTTTATGGACTTGTAGAATTCTATGAAATAGGTAATCATGATATTTATGAATAACACTGAAACAAAGATAACTATTTTTACTGATGGTTCATCGCGAGGTAACCCTGGTCCAGGCGGTTGGGGGTCAGTAGTAGTCGAAAGTCGAAAGTTGAAAGTTGAAAGTTCAGAAACATTTGTCACAGAGTTGGGTGGTGGAGAAAAACATACGACGAATAATAGGATGGAGATCAAGGCGGCTATCGAAGGTATCAGTCATGCACCAAAAGGTGCGAACATTCTCGTTAACACTGACTCGTCGTATGTGATTAATGGGATTACGAAATGGATTTATGGTTGGAAGAAAAATAATTGGATGACAAAAGCAAAAGAAGACGTACTAAACAAAGATTTGTGGATGAGGTTGGATGCGAGCATGCAATCAAAAAAAGTTGAGTGGAAATATGTTGGAGGTCATATCGGTATTTTGGGGAATGAAAGATGTGATCATGTAGCAACTGCTTTTGCTGATGGAGTTAAACCAAAACTGTATAAAGGGTTACTCTCACAATATGATCTACCAAATATTCTGGACATCTCACATAACGAGGTCAGTCTGATGAAAAAGAAATCTAGTCCATCGAAATCAAGTGCGAAAGCCTATTCATACGTAAGTATGGTTAGCGGTGTTATTGAAACACATAAAACTTGGGCTGAATGTGAAAAAAGAGTAAAAGGAACTAAAGGAGCAAAGTATAAAAAATCATTTAGTGAAGAGGACGAAGCGCAAATTATTGATGAATTCGGTACTTTATTGTTTTAAATATAACCTAATTATTTTATCGTTTCTTGAGCGAAATTTTATCAGGATTTTATCGAACATTGATACTATGATTCTCTATGAACAAGAGAGTTATTTTATTTTGGATAATTTTTGGTGGCGGAGCTTTATTTCGCGTGCTTTCAACGTTTCATCAAATCGCACCAGACATTGGTTCGTGTTTGAAACAACAGGTAAGTGGTGTTGGTGTTGTTAACGAAGATCCATCATCAACTGAGAGTGGTCAGGTGATAGTTATGAATGTTGAAAGGCTACAGCCATCCATTCAAATTAAAGGAAGTGAATGTCCTACGGAAATTAACATCCGAATAAAGACAAAATTATATCCTAAGTTTCATTATGGTGATGTTGTAGATTTTTCAGGAAAATTAAGTGTGCCATTTAATTTTAAAAGTGGCACAGGTCGGTCATTTGACTACAAAGGCTATCTAGCAAAAGACGATATTTATTATGAGATGAAGAGTGCTCAAGTATTAATCGATACAAATAATACAAATGAAAAAACTAATCGCACAAATTATTTTGTTAGATTAAATAATTGGATTACATCAATCCTATATAAAATAAAGGGAGGCTTTGTAGATAATTTAAACAAAACTCTTGGAGAACCACATTCAGCTTTAGCGGCAGGCCTAGTCGTTGGTGAAAAAAGTGCACTTGGAAATGATTTGTTAAATGATTTTCGAACAGTTGGTTTGATTCACATTGTAGTTTTGTCAGGATTCAATATCACGGTTGTAGCTGATGCCATTCGCAGATTACTTTCACGATTACCAAGAGTGTGGGGGATATTTATTGGGGGTGTAGGAATTGCACTATTTGGAATATTAGTTGGTGGTGGAGCTACGGTTGTGCGTTCATGTTTTATGGCAGGAATAGCTTTGTCGGCAAACTTGATCCGTCGTGATTACAATGTGATACGAGCACTTATTTTTGCGGGATGTCTCATGCTGATTCAAAATCCACTTATTTTATTAAATGATCCATCATTCCAACTTTCTTTTTTGGCAACTATCGGGTTGGTCCTTCTCGCTTCTCCTCTAGAAAAATTCTTTTGGTTTATACCAGAAAAATTTGGTATGCGAGGAATATTTTCAGCAACTTTTGCAACGCAAATATTTGTCTCTCCATTTATCCTATACATGATGGGACAAATTTCGATTATAGGTGTGGTCGCAAATATTCTTGTTTTACCATTTATTCCAGTGACCATGTTAACGGTTTTTCTAACTGGCTCTCTTGGATTTGTATCAGGTCCAATTTCACAATTCTTCGGTTGGTGTGCGCATTTATTACTCAACTATGAACTTTTGATTGTTCAGAAATTCGCAAAAATTCCTTTTGCCGCACTTCAATTTTCGCAATTTTCAGGTTGGTGGGTTGTCGGATTTTACACATTGTTCTTTGTGATTTACGGATTTGTTGTCTATAAATTAAAAATTAAAGCTAGAGATAAATCCAGTAAACTTTGACATAGTTTGATATTTGATGTAGTTTGTAGCTTGGTTTGGTATAAAATTCAAAACAAAATTGCACATATAAATTATGAAAAACATTGTTACCGTTAGTTCGCCGGCAGGTGTAAATGCGTTTCGTCGCAAACATTGCACATTCAAAACGGTTTGGAGTGCTGTGTGTAATGTTCCTGAAACTGTAACGAACATGCTGATTTATCAGCCAGGATTCAGTAGGCTGCAGGTAACTGTGGACCATAAATATGGCCGTGTCGTGATTTGTCCATCGTTACACCAAATTAAATTGGCGCATCATTTCGTCGCCAAATTTCCTCACGCAGTTGATGTTTAACTGCGCAGTGCAATGTAAAATACGTCTCACCAAAAATTCTATGAACAAGGGGTGTCCAGCAATGGTCACCCTTTTTAATTCTTAGCTTTCTTGAAATTCTCCTCTATAACATTCCAGTTGATGTTTGTAAAAAAATCATCAACATACTGTTTTTTACCAGAAGGTTGGTAGTCTGCAACATATGAATGTTCCCACATATCGATGGCGAGAATCATGTCACAGCCGTTGAGTTCACCTAGGTGTTGTTCATCTATCCATGAAGCGAGTAAACGCTGATCTTTTCTGTCATACCACAGAACAGCCCAACCGATACCACGAGTCATGGCTAGATTTTTGAATGTATTGAGCCAAACATCGAAAGATCCACACATACTGACAATTTCTTTTTTCAGAATGCTTTCATCGGAGAGAGAAGTGGCACCACCATCGAGTGATGAGAAATAAATTTCGTGATTGCGCATACCGTTATATTCAAAGCTAAATCGACGACCAAGCTCGCCTATAACATATGCATTTGCGACTGGATCAGGACTGAATTTACCTAGAAGCTCCAAAATGCCGTTAGCGTTCTTTACATATCCAGCATAAAGCTTTAAGTGCTCCTCGATGTTTTTAGCAGAGATTCCTTTTAAAACAGGTATATTAAATGTTTTTGATGTAAATTGTTTCATGTTTGAATTCTAACATATTTATTGTGGCAGTTTTATCTTTTTGATCGTTTCTTTATCACTTTTTTATCGTTTCTTGAGCGAAATTTTATCAGGATTTTATCAGGTTTTGTTATGGTTGAAGGGTGAAAATGATTTTTTTGAATATTTTTAATAAATACCTAAGTATTTTCGCGGTCATTTTATTAATCGGGATAATAGTGTCAGTTTATATTTGGAACATAAGTAGACCTCCGTGTAAGTTCGAAATGTACATTTTAAATACAAAAGGTAAACCATCAATCTTCATTTGGACACCAAATGATGAACGAATACTTATCAACGGCGGCGCCAATTCTGATATTATCCGAAATTTGACTAGCATTCTTCCTTTTTATTCTAGACGCATAGATACAGTAATTGTCACAAGCGATGATGAAAATGATGTTACTGGACTAGTTGATGTAATCAGTCGTTATAATGTTGGCAAAGTTATCATTCCAAAAATTACAGCAGAAAGTCTGGGCTTTAGTCTAGCCAGTACAACAGATCAAATATATGAGATTTTACTTGATAAAGTTAATCAATTAAAAATACCAATAAAAGAAGTTGAGCGTGGCGATATCATAATGACCAATACCAACACTAAATTAAATGCCGAGGTTTTATTTCCGGTTGATCAATTTAAATATTCAAAATCGAGTCTACCTGAAATGGTTTTAAAGATTAGTTATGGAAATACCTCTATTCTTTTGTTGGGGAATGTTGGATTAAAGGCTCAAAAGTCTTTAATTGCATCAACTCGTACAGAATTTAATAACTGTTCTTCGAATTGTCTGACATCAGATGTTTTGGTTGTTTCACATAATTTTTCTACTAGTTCACTATCAGCCAGTTTGATAAATGCAGTACATCCAAAATATTTGGTCTATTCGCAGACGGTTTCGAATTTGAGTTTCAGGTTGAGTTCAGGGCCAAAGCCCCCAAAGGTTGATCCTATCTATATGATTCCTTATAAAAATCGTTTCAATATAAAACAAAAAAACACCGTTATGGTGCTTTCTGATGGAACATCTATAGAAGTTATTTGATGATACCGGCGTCGCGGAGAGCTTTGAATGCGCCTTTTTTCTGGATAGTGCGGAGACCACGAGCTGAAACGACGAGAGGGAATGATTTTTTGAGTTCAGCAACATACACCTTCTTTTTCTGAAGATTTGGATAGCGGCGGATGTTGCCACATGGGTTGAACTGAGTCGCACGAGTGCGGTTCGAGTATCGTCCTCCGACGACTGATCCTACTTTAGTTATTTGACAGATGCGGGCCATATAGATTTGATTAAAAGTTGTGTCCGGACATCATAGCATTATTCCAATAATTCGCAAGTCCTGTTACAATAGGTCATCTATGCTTACGATTTTATCGATCATAATCCTGATTTTTTCGGTTATTATTCACGAAGTATCTCACGGTCTTATGGCGGACAAACTCGGTGATCCAACTGCACGATTACAGGGAAGGCTTACACTCAATCCACTAAAACACATTGATCCTGTTGGTTCTATTATCGTGCCACTCATAACTTATTACTTTGGAGGGTTTGCTTTTGGTTGGGCAAAGCCAGTTCCCTTTAATCCATACAATCTAAAGAACAGGAAAGTTGGAGAATTTTTAATAGCGTTAGCTGGACCAGTATCAAATCTGTTGATCGCACTGATTTTTGGATTAATCATAAGATATGTGGCTACAATTACACCTACAACATCAACTATAGTTTCGTTTGCATTGGTTGCATCAAATATAGTCATTGTAAATGTGCTTTTGGCTGTATTTAATCTCATACCTTTACCACCGCTTGATGGATCTAAACTGTTTTTTTCGGTTTTACCTGATAAATATTTTCGAATTCGTAATATCATGGAGTCTTATGCACCCATCTGGATACTAGTTGTGGTTTTGTTTTTGTGGCAGTTTATCTCTCCTATAATTCCTTGGGTCTTTAATGCTCTAACTGGGATGACTATGTAGGTTGAAAGTTTTGCTTGCTTTGTAATAAAACACATGATATTGTCTTTCCACTGTCTTTCTGGTTATGTGGGCCTTAAAAATCCTTCAAAACCTCAAAGATCGTTACATTATCAAGGCAAGAATGAGTAACTTCGGGAGCCGCATCTCAAGGCTTTCGCGGTGAAGAATTCAGGATTGCCAAACAGCAGTAAACGGAAATTACGAATCAGCAGATTCGCCACTGGGTTAATCAGTAAACAGAAGGGCACACCTTCTCTGATTACCATTTACCGATTACTGTTTACTAATTTTAAAAATGCCTACAATTAACCAGCTCACAAAGAGAGGTCGTGTTCAATTCAAGCGTAAGAGCAAGTCCATCGCTCTCACTCGTACTTTCAACAGTATTGAGAACCGTCCATCATTTTATCCAGCACCATTCAAACGCGGTGTATGTGTCAAAGTTACAACAAAGACACCAAAGAAGCCTAACTCAGCTATTCGCAAGATTGCTCGTGTTCGTCTTTCAAATGGTATCGAAGTTACAGCCTATATTCCAGGAGAAGGTCACAACCTCCAGGAACACTCAGTTGTTCTCCTTCGTGGTGGTCGCGTTAAAGATGTCGGAATCCGTTATTCAGTCGTCCGTGGTGTTCTAGATAGTGCTGGTGTAGAGAAGCGTCGCAAAGGTCGCAGTCAATATGGTAATAAGAAGCCAAAGGTGGCAAAAGCTTAATATTCCTTATTAATTAACTAATACACTACTATGCGAAGAAAAAGAAATATAAAGCGCGACCTACGACCAGATGCACAGTTTGATTCTCTCAAAGTCTCAAAGTTCATCAACTATGTCATGCAAGAAGGAAAGAAGAATACGGCACGCACGATCGTCTATGATTGTATGAATGCTATCAAAGAACAAGCTAAGACTGAAAACCCAATCGAAGTTTTCGAATTGGCTCTCAAAAACACAACTCCAGCTATGGAAGTTCGTTCACGTCGTGTCGGTGGTGCCAACTATCAGGTTCCTCGCGAAGTTCGTCCAGAGCGCAAGAATTCACTTTCTATGAAGTGGATTGTTGAAGCTGCCCGTGGAAAGAAGGGAAAGCCTATGCACCTCAAGCTCGCTGATGAGATCATCGCTGCCTCAAAGAATGAAGGTGAAGCTGTCAAGAAGCGCGAGAACGTCCACAAGATGGCCGAAGCCAACAAGGCTTTCGCTCACTTTGCGTGGTAATAGACTTTCACATTTAAATTTAATCACACAAAAAACACCCCGCGAGGTGTTTTTTGTTGTCCGCGCTTTTATTTCATTACCTTTTTAATTTCAGGGCCAACTGTCTCACTAATATCAGCCTGTATCTCTTTCCAGTGTGACTTCATGCGTACGGCAAGCGCTTTCAATTCATCCGTATCAACATCTTTTATCTTGGCGTATTTTTCAGAGACTTGATCTATCACTTTATCGTAAGCGGTCTGGCTTAAATCTTTGATATTTTCGACTTCATCCATGACGTCAGCCTTCATTTTGAGCATCCAACTTTTGACATGCTTACGATTTTTGGCTGATTTATCTGAACCATAGAGGTAGTAAGCTCCAGCAACTGCAGCAGCCAATGCAGCAATTCCTAGTCCGATACCTACGCCGTGACCATGGCTATGTGAGTGATTGTGTTCAGGTGTTGCGTGCATATTATTGTGTATTACTTATTTCTTTTAATATATTTAATAAAAAACTTTCGAAATAATTGGAAAGCAATAATCCAGCTGAAGCTATGAGCTTTTGCTCTCAATTCATCCATATCTTCCGCAATATGACCCGCTTCTGTCTTAACTGTTTCTGAAAGATGGTGCAGATTTTTGAGGATCATTATGACAAATATGAGTGCAATTATCAGTCCAATACTAATTATCACTGTCGCAATCGAGCTAATAAAGAAGAATATGTCGGCGTGGATGAGTGTTTGCATATGATTTCTTTGTTACTGCATATAAATAGACGAGATAATTGTTGTTTAGTTACAGTTAGAAATAATATTTATTACGCGTCAATATTGACCGGGTATTTATGTTTGATAAAATTATTCCATGACAGGTATAAATTGGACAAAACTTTATAAGAAATATAAAGGCATGTGGGTTGCTTTACTTGATGATGAGATAACTGTAGTGGGTTATGGAAAGACTCTCAAGCAAGCGCACAATATGGCTGTTAAGAAAGGATACGATCATCCTATTTTTACACGTATGCCACCACATTTAGGTCCAATGATTGGAGGATTTTTATTGTGAGATTCAAATACAGGGAATATGGAGATTCACTAAGGCCAGTTATTCCAGTAGTCATAAGTAATGGAGATAAGTATTTCAGGTATGAGGTCTTGATTGATTCAGGTTCAGATCACTGTTTCTTTGATGCTCACATTGGTGAATTAATTGGAATAAGCAGAGATAATAGTGAAATCAGAGAAACTTTTGGTGTTGGCGGTAAAGTTTCATTGTATTATGTTCATCCAGTCACGTTGCAAGTAGGGGAGAAGTCGTTGCGTATCAATGCGGGTTTCATGCCAAATCTCGGCGGTAATATTTTCTCTTATGGAATAGTCGGTCAACAAGGTTTCTTCGACAAGTTTACTGTAAAGTTCGATTTATCAAAAGAGTTAATAGAGCTAAAAGAAATAAAATAATATGCGAACACTCATCGGTTCAATAAAGTTAGAGCAAAAGTGGTCAGTATTTTGTCTTTGTATATTTTGTGATTCATTTTTCAAGCTTGTTCGTTCAACAGAAGGTACAACATTTGGTGGACAGTATTATGACTCAGATGAAAGTGTTATAGGTGGTGAGAAGGGAATCTGTGACAAGTGTTTAGGTATTACGCACGTCGTAGAAAAGCCGAAGGGGAAGATGGGGTTCCAGAAATAGAAAATAATTAAAAAGTCACCCACTCCAAATCGGTAGTAGGTGACTTAGTTTGTATAGCAATTAATGATCTGGATCTTCCAAAACCGCAGCGGAACTTTTGTAACCCCAATTGTCGCTAATCCATTGGTGTCCCCATGTCCACTGACCTAGACCACTGTCCCATAAGAGGATGCAGACACAGGAGTTGTCTCTGTTAGAAAGGCTACAGTATGTAGTTCCCCAGAAAGAGATGTAGCGATTTTCACCATTTTCATCATGTTTCCACCAATTAGGAATAAGTCTTGGGTTTCTGAGGAGATGGTCTAATACATCTGTGCCTAAGGTTGATTTTTTGGAAAGTTTTTTCCGAAGGACATGACCAGAAATAACTGATTTTCCTTTTTGCTCATCGAACAGCAAGAGTTCAACTTTTTTGCCATTGATATACAAGTCGTCACCCCTGTGTTCAATTTTTGTGGCACTATCCTTCCGATGTTTTTTGACAACCCACTGTTCCCAATCATTCTGCCAAAAATTAATGGGATGTTCGACAAACCTTATTTCAGCAAGTCCACGAAGGACATTACGGACACTGGCGAGAGTATCGTCCTTGGACAAAAGCATGATTTCGTCGCTACTGTAACCGCAACGGCGAAATACTGCCTTTAATTTGTTGGCATTGAGTATAACTGCTTCATTTGTGTTTTTCACTTTATTTTTCATAAGATCCTTTCTGAAATATATAGTGACTCACAAATGAGTTTATGTCACATGTGTCTGACATAATATTGACAATTACAAAATATGCCTTAATATATATGTATTACTGTTGTCATAAAAATAGACAAAAAATGATATCCAATACAGAATTAACAAAAAAACTCATAGAAATAGGCTTAAATGAGATGGAAACTCAGGTATATTTAGCCATGCTTTCATTGGGCGAAACAACTGTCATGGCGATTTCTCATGCTTCTGGGGTAAAAAGATCAACAATTTATCCAATAATTGAGAACCTCAGGAATCTGGGTCTTGTATTTGTTAAGAATGTTGGTTTCAAAAGAGTGTTTGTCGCTGAAAATCCTACAAGACTATCAACTATGATTGATAGGAAAAAGGATAATTTACTTGAGATATTACCTGCACTTAAATCTCTCTATACTCTTGAAGGTAAAAATATTTTAATTAAAACATATGAAGGTGTAGAAGCAATGAAGTCAGTCTATGATGAATTACTTACAGAATTACATAATCACGATGAGTATTTGGTGATAGGAGATCCTGAAAGATGGGATTTGCACGCTAGGGATTATTTCAAAAAATTTATTAAGAAACGTTTAAAAATAGACTTGAATGCAAGGTTACTACTCAGTTATTCAAATACAGCAAAAGAATATAA
>CAIUUK010000062.1 GCA_903902315.1 uncultured bacterium
AAAAGAAAATCACCTAATAAATAGGTGATTTTCTTAACTGAGGATACGGCGAGCTTGCTTTTGCTCTTACCGTATCCTGCCTAGTTTCCTAGGTCTTAAAAGCCCCTTACGGGATCAATTTAACTATACTGCAAATAAGTAAATATTTCCAGTTTGCTCACTTATCCACACCTATCCTCTTGCAGGTGAACGACTGTTCACCTATACTATAAACATATTAATAACTACCCAAATTATTATGTCTAAACATCAAATCGCAAAAGAGCTTCGTCGTGAGATCAGTAAACTGAACCGTATTATAGACCTCGCTATTATCAGAGGCGTTCCATATCGTGAAGAATCACGCCGTCACAAGTTCCTCGCCGCTCAGCTCGCGCGTCTCCAGCCTCGTCGTTCATTGTTCAGTTCACTTAGTTTTGCTCACATGTTCATGTTTTAGTGAATTACGTCTTCTGTTTACAGATTACTGATTACCGTTTACTCTTAACTCATGTCTTACGACTCTTATAAAAATAAAATCCTCAGTTTCTATCGGAACAATAAGCGCATGCCAGCTTATCAGGAGATCATGTCCTTGGTCGGCTTTAAGTCTAAGAATGCAGTTTATAAACTTATCAACAAATTAGTTGCTGACGAAGTGCTCGACAAAGATTCTCGCGGACGACTTATTCCAAATCAACTAGTAGGCGAGATTCCATTGCTCGGTCTCGTCGAAGCCGGTTTTCCGACCACGGCTGAGGAACATGTTCTCGATACTATGAATATTGACGATTACCTCATCGATACCAAGAGTAAAGACAAGACTTACATGCTAGAGGTAAAGGGTGATTCGATGATCGAAGCTGGCATCAATGAAGGTGATCTTGTAATAGCTGAGCGCATTGGCGGTCCAGGAGCTACTCGAGAAGCCAGGGATGGCGACATAGTCATCGCTGATGTCGATGGTGGCTGGACGATGAAATATCTGCGCAAGAAGGGCAATACTGTTTTCCTTGAGCCAGCAAATAAAAAATACAAACCTATTTATCCCGAAGTCAGTCTCAACATAGCCGCTATCGTACGTGGTGTTATCAGGAAATATTAGAAATAAAATCCGGTCTCATACGGCATTAGCAGTACACTTCTGTGTGCTATAATTATTTACATGAAAAAACGCTCTTTTTTTCGCCATTTAAAAAATAAATATGTAATCATCGTAGTTGTAATAGTTTTAATAATCATCGGTTATCGTTATGCACATCGTTCAACTACACCAACATTTGAATCGACAACTGTTTCAGTTGGAACTGTTATAGAACAGGTTTCTGTTACAGGAACAGTTTCTCCTATGGGCAAAGCTGAACTTGCTTTCAAAAAAGGAGGTGTAATTACTAGTATTTCAGTCCAGGTTGGTGACCACGTAAAGAAAGGTGATGTTATAGCATCATTAGACAATGCTGGTGACAGGGCAGCCTTGGCGAGTGCCCAGGCTACTTTGGATGATATGTCACGAACTCTTACACCAGAGGAATTGAGTGTTCAAACAGCCTTACTTGATTCTGCAAAACAAAATGCCTTGAATGCTGTCCATGATGGTTATGCAAAGGCCCAAGACGCCCTTGTTAATTACACTGATAATTTCTTTACTAACCCGCAAAGTGTTAATCCTAGTTTAAATATCCGTACGGATTCAACAATTGAGCAGACGAACATAGATTCTGAGCGAGTGATTGTCTCCGATGCATTAAATGCTTGGGCTCAGGGACTTACAACAGTAGATACTGATACGATTTCATCTTTTATGGTGACTGTAAATAAATATTTGATGACGGAGAAAGGTCTCATGAGTGATTTATCGGGTGTTGTTGGAAAACTTAATCCTGGAAATTCAGGTCTTTCTCAAACAATTATAGATACTGATACAGCTACAATGAATACTGGTCTTTCTTCTATAAATAGCGCTATTGATACAGTAACTTCTGCACAGACCGCTTTGTCTTCTGCTAAATCAAACTATGATTTGAAATTGTCTGGAAATTCATCCCAATCAATTGCTTCACAACAGGCAAAAGTCGATCAAGCTCAGGCCACGGTTAATGATGACAGTATCGTTTCTCCAATTGATGGAATAGTTACACAAGCTGATCCAAATGTTGGAGAGTTCGTGGCTGCTGGTCAGTCTGGATTTGCTGTACAGAGTGATAATGGTTTTAAGATTGAGGCTTATGTTCCAGAAGCTGATATAGCAAAGGTCGTAGTTGGAGATTTAGCATCGAGCACTTTGGATGCATATGGAGCCTATGTAGATTTTCCTGCAAAAGTTATAACTATAGATCCAGCTGAGACAGTACTACAAGGGGTTCCAACCTACAAAGTTACTCTGCAGTTTGTTGCGCCAGATACCCGAATTCGTTCTGGTATGACCTCAAACCTTGAAATATTAACTCATCAAGCTAGTGGTGTGATTGAGATACCATATCGCGCACTTACAATTACTTCAACTTCGACCACAGCTCGCATAGTATCTACTGATGGCAAAAGTTACACATCTACTCCAGTTACTACAGGATTAAAAGGTTCAGATGGAACAATAGAAATCATTTCAGGTTTGAAGGTTGGTGATAACGTTGTTACGTACGTCAAATAGAAATCCATGACGACTTCAACAAACATTATCGAAGTCAAAAATCTAAAGAAGGCCTATCATGATGGTCTTGAGGCGACGGTTGCACTTGATGGAGTTTCTTTTAATGTGAGAAAAGGGGAGTTCGTGGCAATCATGGGTCCTTCTGGTTCTGGTAAGTCGACACTGCTTCATTTGCTCGGACTTTTGGATATACCAACATCGGGTTCATATCATTTTGAAGGTACGAACATTTCGTCTTTTTCAGGAAATGAATTGGCTGATCTGCGAAATAGAAAACTTGGTTTTGTCTTCCAGTCTTTTAATTTGCTGGCACGAACAAGTGTATTGGAAAATGTTAAATTGCCACTCGTTTATTCCGGTGTTCATGAAAGTAAATGGGACGAGCTTGCTACTAGAGCGATAGAATCAGTCGGATTAATTAATCGCATCAACCATGATCAATCAGAACTCTCTGGTGGTGAGCGACAACGTGTGGCTATAGCTCGAGCTTTGGTGACTGATCCAGAGGTTATATTTGCTGATGAACCTACCGGTAACCTTGACTCAAAATCTGGTAAAAAAGTTATGGGAATTATTCAGGATCTGAATGAAAAACAAGGAAAAACTGTGATATTGATAACTCACGAGACTTCTACTGCTGAACATGCTGAACGAATTATTCGCCTTATAGACGGTACAATTGAGAGTGATGTGAAAGTTAAAAATAGATTAACTTCAGAGGATGAATATGTAAAATAATCGTTGAAATTACTATGACAATCAGACACCTTTTCAAAACTTCATTGACCGGACTCTCGACAAATCGCTCGAGGTCTTTTCTGACGATTTTGGGTATTGTCATCGGTATTACGGCTATTATGCTGGTTGTTTCGCTCGGTGCTGGTGCGCAAAATTTGATTCTTGGTGAGGTTCAGGGACTCGGTACAAATACAATCGCTATCATTCCTGGTAGAGAGCCGACTGGTCCGACTGATGTGAGTGCTCTGTATAGTGATAGCTTGAAAGATAAGGATCTCACTGCACTGCAGAACAAAGCCAACGTTCCAGGACTTGCATCAATCATGCCTGTGGTTATCGGAGCAAGTAGTGCGTCATATGATTCAAATGTTTATCAAGTTTCTATTTTCGGGGCGACTGATCTCATGGCTAGTATTTTTAGTTTGGTACCAGCTGAAGGACAATTCTTTGATCAGAGTGATGTACTGTCATTCTCAAGCGTGGTCGTGATTGGAGCTGATGTCGCAACGCATCTTTTTGATACGCAGGATCCATTGAATCAAAATATAAAAATAAAAGGACGTAATTTTCGAGTAGTTGCAGTATTGCCAAAATCTGGCGGAGGATCCCTGTTTAATTTTGATGGTATGGTCATCATGCCTTATTCAACTGCGCAGACTTATGTTACTGGTCAAAAATATTTTAGCCGTCTGATCACTCAAGCTGTAAATGACTCTGCTGTGCCAGTTACCGCCGATGATATTCGCTTGACTCTCGAAGAGTCACATAATATAACTGATCCAACAAAGGACGATTTCACTGTTCAGACTCAACAGGATTTGGCGAATCGTTTAGGTACTATTACCTCCGCGCTTACGTGGTTTCTTGTAGCAGTTGCTTCAATTGCACTCTTTGTGGGAGGTGTGGGCATCATGAATATCATGCTTGTCTCGGTTACTGAAAGGACGCGCGAGATAGGTTTGCGTAAAGCGCTTGGCGCAAAAGATCGCGATATACTTTCACAGTTTTTGCTTGAAGCCGTTTTGCTCACGGTTATAGGTGGGGTGATAGGTATATTTCTCGGTTCGTCACTTGCATTCATTGTCGCATTTGCTTTGTCGCATTTTCTGGCAATAAACTGGACCTTCATCTTTCCTTGGTCAGGAGCTATTTTAGGAATTTCAGTCTCAGCTATTATTGGTTTGGTTTTTGGTGGTTATCCAGCGAATCAGGCATCAAAGAAAAGTCCGATAGAAGCGCTCAGATATGAGTAGGGCTGTGAGGCTTTTTGAAGGGGGTCTAGAATCAAATATTATTTAGTTGAGAATTGTTCTCAGTTAGTCACGATAAATCAGGGTATTTTTGCTTCTAATTGATAATTTTTCTCAATTAAAGTATAATGAATTTTTAGCACCACTTTTCGACTTATTTAACCAGTTCAAGCACGCTAATAATTAAAAATAATAAATATCAAATTATGCCGAGACTATCACCAAATTACGACGAAGATGCTGATAGGGATTATGTTAAGGATCTATTATGGTCATCTGGACTGAAGGTCACGAAACCACGACTTTCAGTAGTCAAATTTTTATTTTCTGAAAAGAACCCACTTTCAATAGTAGAGATTAAAAATAAATTACCAAAGATTGGAAATGCCTCAATATACAGAATATTGGAGGTGTTAGTAAGTAATGGTCATGTTAATAGAATAAATACAGGCAGGATACATTCGTCATATGAAATTTTGCGTGGGAGAAAGCACCATCATCATATTATTTGTACAAAGTGTGATGAGGTTGAGGATGTAGAGGGTTTGGAAAAATGCCCAGTAAAAAATTTAACAGAGTATATAGAAACTTCATCAAAGAAATTCAGCATTATATATAATCATTCTCTTGAATTCTTTGGTTTATGCAAAAAATGCTCACAGTAAAAATGCGCAAATTAAATATGTGCATAATCAAATTAATTAATATATTAAAAATATAACAAACATGATAATCATAATCGCCCTAAGTGCATTAATAGCAACTCTCCTCGGTGGCCTCTTTGCATTGCGTTTACGTGATAAACTCCATCTCATACTTGGTTTTTCAGCTGGCGCCGTTATAGCTGTGGCTTTCTTTGACTTGCTTCCAGAATCTTTGGATTTGGGCAGTGGATTTTATTCAAATAGTACACTCATAACTATTACGGCTATAGGTTTCCTAGTCTATCTGATCCTAGATCGTTTAGTTTTTATACATGCTCATGCAACAACTATTGCAGATACACATAGTTCTGATAGTAAGCGCGGCATACTGGGTGCAAGTAGTTTATCGATTCATAGTTTCTTGGATGGTGTTGCGATAGGTTTAGCATTTCAGGTTTCGTCGGCGGTTGGAATAATTGTGACTATTGCTGTTTTGACTCATGATTTCTCTGATGGTATTAACACAGTTAATATAATTTTAAAAAATGGAGGTACTCGTGCAAAAGCATTTCGTTGGCTCATGGTTGATGCCATCGCTCCAGTTTTAGGTATTATCGTGACATTGTTCTTTGCAGTGCATGCTCAAAATTTGGCAATCATCATTGCTCTATTTGCTGGTTTCTTTCTTTACATTGGCGCGAGTGATCTCATACCAGAGAGTCACCATGCTCACCCAAAGTTTCTGACGACGGCCATGACTGTCATCGGAGCAGTGGTTTTATATGTAGCAATTCATTTGATTGGATAAAATGCACCGCATATCAATAATTACTCGTATTTGATATTATAAAGCGATGATTAAGCCACACATACTAATACTCGGTGCTGGCTTTGGTGGTATGTCAGTAGCTAGAGATTTCATTCACCTCGTCAAAAAAGGCAAAGTTGATGTAACCATAGTCAATGAGACTAACTATTTTTTGTTTACACCACTTTTACATGAAGTGGCTACTGGTGCTCTTTCACCACAATCAGTCGCTGAACCACTCCGAGAAATATTTACTGGAACTGGAGTAAAAATATGTCAGGGAACTGTAACTAGTATTAATCAATCAGATCGCACCGTGACAGTGCTTGGTGATGTGAATGGTGACGATATACACCATCGTGTAAAACATGAAATTGCTTATGATTTTTTGGTCATAGCAACTGGTGCAACTACGAATTATTACAATATTCCTGGTGCTGATATACATACATATCCTTTGAAATCACTCATGGATGCAGTCATGATTCGTCGTCGCGTCATAGATTCGTTCGAGGAAGCTATAATGTGTACTGATCCAGTCGTTCGTTCTAGATTACTTTCATTTGTGGTTGTTGGTGGTGGACCAACTGGTATTGAGATGGTTTCTGAATTGGTGGAACTTATCAAAGGTATGGTCAAAAGGTATTACCACAATACAGAATATTCAGTTACGCTTATTCATGCCGGCACAGAACTTCTCCAGCAATTTAGTCCGTCACTTCGAGAATCAGCTCGTAAAAGATTGGAAAAGGAAGGTGTCAGTATTCATGTCGGCGCATCAGTTATTTCTGTTAGTCCACGAGGAATAGAACTTTCCAACAATACAACAGTTTCTGCATCAACTATTATTTGGGCAGCTGGAGTCACTTCGGTTATTCCAGTATTTGAGGGACAGGCGCCAGCTCTTCTCGGCAATCGTTTGGCTGTAGATGAATATTTCAGATTGCAAAATGATGAGAGGGTCTATGCTCTAGGTGATGTTGCTGGTTATATTGATTCAAAAACATCGACAGATGAAAAGAAAATGACTTTACCAATGCTCGCTCAGGTAGCTGTCGGTCAGGCCAGATCTGTGGCAGGAAATATCAAATCTTTTATAAATGGAAAGAAATTACGAGTATTTAAGTATCATTCAAAAGGATCAATGGTCTCTATCGGTCAATGGTTCGCCATAGGTGAAATATTTGGTCTAAAGATTTCTGGTCGTTTGACATGGTGGCTCTGGCGCACGATTTATTTATTTAAATTTATTTCTTGGAAAAAGAGATTGCGCATAGTTATTGATTGGACTCTGAACATGTTTTATCCTCGCGATATTACAAAGTTATAAGCTCCGTGATTAAAATTTAATAAAAATTCAAGAATAAAAAACGACCCACCGAAGTGAGTCGCTTGAAATTACCAACTGTGATTCAGTCCAGCCTGATACACGGTCTCGTGTCTTTCAGGTCTGTAAATTATCCCAGCATACCAGGTCAGGTGACTTGGAGTTAAAAGACCATGACTTAAGCTGACAGACATGATTGTTCCTCGATCATTTGATTTCAGCAAATCAAATGAGATGCTACCACAAATTTCACTACGTAATGGCATTGGAACAATGAGTGTTGTATTCAATCTGGTTCGGTCCACTGGTTGATATTGAACCTGTGTGTGCAAAATGAAGGAATTGTCAAACCAATGACCGGCACGGATAGTTGCATATGCCGACTGGTCTTCGAAATGAACGCCATATTCGAGGTTTCCATCTTCCTTCATCTTTTGCAACAATGTCTTTTTTGCTTCAGTTGGAGCTAGTGGATCCATACTGAAATCCTTCGCAGGAGTGTTACCGATTGATCCGACCCAGAACATTTCTGCCCAGGTTGACCAATATTTTGGACCAGGCAAATCAGCAACCGTTTCGCGAATGCCGTTGAGAGCAGTTTTCTGCATGACATTTATACCAGCCCGGTTGATGTAATCAATCGCACCGTATTCGAACTGCTCATTTATCTGCATCCATCCGAGTTCCGACTGACCTCCAAAGCGATCGATAAAAGCTATGGAACCGCTTTTTTCAAAATTCGCTTCAAGAGAGTTCTTCCAATTGTCAGCATCCAGCACGGTCGAGTTGGTTGTATTGGTTTGGGCTTGAGCCGTGAAAACAGAACATCCAATGCAACCTGCATAAATCATCTTTTTCATACAAGGCCTTGGTTAAGGGTTAGATTTTCAAACTACAAATTTCAGAAAAGGGCACTGGGGCTTATAATACGCTTACCTAGGATTTCCGCAATAAGCTATAATGACTGCATGAATAAGCTATTTTCTGTATTCGATTTCTGTCTAATTATATTAGTCACACCTTTCTTGGTTTCATCTTTTTTACCCTTGGCATTTCATATACCACAAACATCACTTGCATTGGCAATTTTGGCATTTCTCGGACTTATTCCAGTCGTTGTTAGTGCTTTTAAATCATTATTCAACAAAAAACTATCTGTTGATCTTTTGGCTACGATTGCACTTGCGTTTTCTTTGATTTCACATGAATGGGTTTCAGCTGCGTTTATAACTTTGATGCTCACCTTCGCCAGACTCTTTGATCGCATCACGGAAGCTCGAGCAAAAAAGACTATTCAAAGTCTGATGAAATATAACGTCGAGCGAGTCCGCATAAAAACGCTGGACGATTCTATCCGCGAGGTTCACATAGATGATGTTCATGTTGGCGATCTTGTCATAGTCGAAGATGGTGATCGTATGCCAGTTGATGGAGTGGTGGTTTCTGGTGAAGCTGATATAGACGAAGCTTCGCTTACTGGAGAAAATGAATTGGTTCATAAAAAAGTTGGTTCAAAGGTTTTTACGGCAACAGTAAATGAATCAGGTTCACTCGTCGTAAGGACTGAAAAAATTGGTGCGGATACAACACTTTCACGAATGATTACTCTTGTTGAGGCTGCTGGTCGTGACAAAAATGAGGCTGAAAGAGCCGCGGATAGATTTACACAGTGGTATATCCTCATATCTTTAGTCGCTTCATTTGTTATGTATTATTTTGGTTTATCGGCGCGCGAAATACTAGCTGTTCTACTTGTGGTTTGTGCTGATGATATTGCTGTGGCTGTTCCTCTGTCATTTACATCAGCCATATCTTATGCGGCCCGCCGTGGAGTCATAGTCAAAGGCTCGAGTGCATTTGAACAATTATCAAAAATCAAATATATATTAACTGATAAAACCGGAACTCTGACTCGTGGCAAGCCAAAGGTTGTCGACATTCGTTCGTATGATGCAAAATTTTCTATAGATGATATAGCGGTTAGACTTTTTATGGGTGCATCAGAATCAGGTCATATTGTTTCAAAGGCTATAACAGAATATGCCAGTACGCATAAAATGAAAATTCATACTCCCGATGAATTTGAAGAAATATCTGGTCAAGGAATTATATTTAAACATGATGATGCAAATATGCTCATGGGCAGGTTGTCTTTTATTGAATCTAAAGGTTGTATCATAAGTGGACAAATTCGAAAAGATATTCAAACTGAAAAAGATAATGGTAGAGGTGTGGCTTGTTTGGCTGTAAATGGAAAAGTTGTTGGGCTTATGGCTTATCAAGATGAACTTCGACCACATGCTCGTGAGATTATTGCTGAAACAAAAGCTTTGGGTGTTATGGAGTGGCATATGCTCACCGGAGATAATGAAAAATCCGCAGCGGCTGTTTCTGCTCAGATTGGTATTCGTCATTATCATGCGAACATGACTCCGGAAGGTAAAGTTGATTTTATTCGACAGTTCGAGAAAGAACATTCTGGGAAGCCGACTAAGGCTGATTGTACTAGAGGTGTTGTTGGTTACATAGGTGATGGAGTGAATGACGCAGCTTCATTGGCATTGGCTGATGTATCTATAGCCATGGGTGGAGCTGGGGCAGATGCGGCTATTGAGGCGTCAGATATAACTATTATGAAGGATAATTTAGAGCGTCTGCCGGAAGTAATGCGTATAGCTGATAAAACTCGAGGTGTTATCAAATTGAATTTCTGGATTTGGGGTATTACAAATGTGCTCGGTTTAGGCCTCGTCGCTTTTGGTTTTATTGGTCCAGCAGGAGCCGCAACATATAACTTTTTGACTGATTTTCTCCCGATTGGTAATGCTTTTAGGGCAGGGAGGAAGTAGGGATATGTTATGAAAATCGTGTTACAATAGTCATATTATAAAAGGTCATTTCAATTAACATTTCGCGTATAAACGCATAAAATTATGGCACTAGTATTTCTTATTGCTCGTATCGTTCTTGGATATTATTGGCTTCAGGTTGCTTATAGCCACATTTTTAAATCAGCTGGCCTCATCGGCTACGCTCAATCAAAAGGCGTGAAGTCAGCAAAGGTTGCTGTGATTGGTTCTGGAATCCTGGCTCTCCTTGGTGGGCTATCTATTTTACTCGGTGTTCGTCCTCATTATGGAATTCTTCTACTCGTTATCTTCCTGCTCGGAGTTTCATGGAAAATGCATGCACACTGGAAGATAGAAGACCCGATGCAAAAGATATCAGAACGCATCAACTTCACCAAAAATATCGCTCTTGCTGCAGCCATCCTCGCTCTTGTGGCAGTTGCTCAGCCTTGGGTTTATGGTTTGAATTGGTAAAGTTAATTGTGGTAAAAAGCGCCTCAATGGCGCTTTTTTTGTGTTAAAATACTGACATGTTTGACCCAAGAATTCTTTCAAAAATCATCAAAGGCGACGTGGACATCAGTCGTTCATCGCTTGAGACTGCGAGCCATGATGCAAGCCTTTTCGAGGTAAAACCTATAGCCGTAGTTTCGCCGAAAGATGTTGATGATGTACAAAGATTGGTGCGATTCGTGACGGATGAAAATAAAAATAGAGCAGACCATGCTGGTAAAAATAAAAATAGTGCGAAACTGACACTCACTGCACGTTCTGCAGGGACAGACATGTCTGGCGGTCCACTCACCGAATCGATCGTCGTTGATTTCACCAAAAATTTTAACCGTATAAAAGAGGTTAAAGAAGAAATACCTCGCATGCTCGATGGCGTTGAAATTACTGGTTTTGCTGTGGCTGAGCCGGGTGTTTATTATCGTGATTTTGATAAAGCCACGCTCGCTGTAGGTGGTCAGATTATGCCTTCATATCCTGCTTCACGAGAACTTTGCACTATTGGAGGAATGCTCGCGAATAATTCCGGAGGCGAAAAAACTCTGACTTATGGAAAAACCGAACGCTATGTTCGTAAAGTAAAAATAGTTTGTGCTGATGCAAAAGAGCATGAGTTCCGTCCTCTTACGATGCATGAGCTCGAACAGATCAAAAAATTTCCTTCATTTGAAAGCGAAATATATCGCAAGATGCATGAATTGATTGATAAAAATTATGACCTCATCAGGAGGGCTCGACCAAGTGTCTCAAAAAATTCTAGCGGTTATTTTCTCTGGAATGTCTGGGATAAAGAGCGGGGAATATTCGATTTAACCAAAATGATCGTCGGTTCACAGGGCACACTTGGTCTTGTGACTGAAATGGAATTCGCATTAGTGAAGCCAAAAAAGTATTCACATATGCTGGTAGTTTTTCTGAAGGATTTGAGTCAACTTGCCCCAACAGCTGCACATATCATGCAATTCAAACCAGAAAGTTTTGAATCATATGATGATCACACATTCAAAGTTGCTATGAAATTTTTGCCAGCACTCATAAAGAGAATGAAGGGAAATGTCATATCGCTGGCATTTCAATTTATCCCAGAAATGTGGGCGGTTGTTCGTGGTGGTGTACCAAAAATGGTCTTAATGGCAGAGTTCACTGCTGATACTGATGCCGAGGCTTTACATGTGGCCACTTTTGCGCACGATTCCATAAAGGAAATGCATGAAAAATCGCTTGTCACCAAAACTATTCGCCAGTCCAATAAATATTGGATCATTCGCCGGGAGAGTTTCAATATGTTGCGTCAACATGTCAAAGGAGTCCGTACTGCACCGTTCATCGATGACTTCGTTGTTCCTCCGCAGACGCTCACACAATTCCTTCCACGCCTCTACGCTATCCTTGGCCGGTATGAGCACAATCTCACCTATACGATAGCTGGCCATGTCGGCGACGGGAATTTCCACATCATTCCACTCATGAATTTGGCTGATCCAAAATCGCACCAAATCATCGAAGACCTGTCAGTCAAAGTCTATAAGCTCGTCCATGAATTTGGCGGCTCAATAACTGGCGAGCATAATGACGGCATCATCCGCACACCGTTCGTCGAGATGCAATATGGCCATGAAGTTTACAGACTCTTTGAAGAAGTAAAGAAAATCTGGGATCCTGCCGGCATATTTAATCCAGGGAAGAAGGTGGCGGTCAGCGGGATAGACACTGATCGACCAGGAACGCTTCAGTATGCTTTCGATCATATTGTGAAGAAGTCGTAGATTGTTACCACGGATATTTTTCTCCTTTGAACCAGAAGCATCCCGTTTCTGGTTTTGATATTGCGAGTTTGTAGATCCAATCAGCAGCTTCTTCTGGTGACATCGACGCATCTTCGCCACCCATGTCAGTGCGCACCCAACCAGGGTGGATGGATGAAACGGTGATTCCAGTTTTTTCATGTTCTAGTCTCATCGCTAAGGTACGGGTATACATATTTAATGCGCATTTGGAGATTTTGTATGCCGGATAATGAAAAGGGAAATGTGAAGTCAGAGCATCTTTCATATCTGTATCCGTTAACGATCCAGCCGATGATGAAGTGTTTACTATGTGTCCGCCAACCTGAATATTTCTGATCATTTGTTCGGTTAAATCAATCGTGCCGAGCAGGTTCACTGTAAGTGTCCTCTGTAATTTATCGATGATTACACGAGTCTCTTCATCGTCGAACAGCGCCCCAGCATTGTTGTGCATGATATCTATTTTCATTCCGGATCTAAAAATCTTTTTGACACACTTTTTTATTGATCTTGGTTTGGATAGATCCAGTTTATAGATTTTCAGATTTTTATGTTTAAAATCAATCTTCCCATCGATTGATGTTCCGATAACAAAATAGCCTTCTCCTAGATATTTCTGCGCGAGTGCTTTACCGATACCTCTGCTGATGCCGGTGATGAGAACGGTTTTCAGAGGAGTATTTGGTTGAGTATTCATGAGGCTATTTTAGCATAATCACAAATTCGTATTGACATCCATATACCATAGTATATACTTGGGTATATGACTACAACAAACACAAAAACCCTCATAACAGTGAAGACCGATAAGACTCTAAAGCAAGCGGCGCAAGATCTTGCCGCAGAAATTGGTGTACCACTCGGTACTCTTATCAATAGTTTTCTTAAGCAATTTGTCCGTAACAAAGAAGTTAATTTTTCTGTGTCGTATAGACCAACGGCACGACTCATAAAATCAATAGAGGAAGGTAGAAAAGAGTATGCTGAGGGTAAACTCAAACCTATGACTTTGGAAGAACTTAGAGAGGATTTACTTGGTAAATAGAGAAATCTTTTTGCTTCTGATACAATCTACGGATGTATTTTCTACCAACGACTTTATAAGAGTTGTTTATGAGGATATTGGAAATTCTAGTTATATACTTCATGAGATTGGCACACACAGTCAGTTATATGAGTAATATTGCCATTTATCTATTTTAGAGTATAAATAAGCCATGGCTCACGTATTTTCTCCTATTCAGAACAATATAGTCTCTCGCCTCAAGAACGCCAAAATGCTGCGTTATAGCGAGTTGCAGCAAAAAGGAGTACCGAACGACCTGTTTAACTATCATCTTCAGTTTCTGGTTAAAAAAGGATATTTGAACAGAACGGATGATGGATATTCTTTATCAGAGCTCGGTGTGAAGCATGTGGCTGATTTTAATCCGGCGACTGATGATAGTGGCACCGCAAATCTTTTCAAAGTAAATGTGCTCACAGTAGTATCTCGCATCCATAATAAAAAGATCCAGATCCTCAATCAAATCCGCAAGTCCAATCCTTCATACGGCAAAGTTGGCGTCATGGGCGGCGTCGTCAGGAAAGGCGAATCGATCGAAGATGCAGCAACTCGTAAACTAAAGATAGAAACTGGTTTGGAAGCGACATTCAAACTCGTTGGAACCCAGAGACGAATCATGTACGTCAAAGGTGATCTTTTTTCTGATGTCATTTTTCCGATCGCATACAGTGACGAATGTTTCGGTAATTTACTTGAAGATACTGAATATGGACACAATATGTGGGTAGATATAGATGAGGCGATCAAAAACGAATCAGCCGAGTTTGATTCAATCGTATCCCTCAGAAAGGTCCTTAAGGCAGTCAAAGATGGTTCGATCCTGAAGATGCCATTTTTCTATGATGAAGATACGCAGAGTGGGGAGTTGATGTAGTTTTTAAGGACCAAGATCTTACCGAGGGCGTCCTCGCTTTTTTTGTTTGAGTAACTTCCTATAATTATTCCAATTATGTTATTTGAAATTAATCAATAAATTCATGGCTCAGGAAATAGAAACAAAAGTGCTTGAAGTAAATAAGAGAAAAATTGTGCAAAAATTGATCTCATTTGGCGCACAAAAAAAGCAGGAATCACTGTTGATAGTTGATTGGTATAGATTACGAGGAATCACTGAAGGAAATGACCCTTGGTTTCTAAGGATACGCTCAGATTCAGAGGGTAAACATGAGACTACGTGGAAAGCAAAATCTACAATTCTTGGGACTGCTAGAAAGCATAAGGAAATAAACTTCCACATTCACGAGCATGAAAAGTTGGCCGACCTCTTCCTAGAAATAGGGTTGGAAAAATATGCACATCAAGAAAAGGAAAGAACATCGTTTAAATTTATGGATTGGTCATTCGACATAGATCAATATCCTGGTATGCCTGCTTTTATTGAAATTGAAGGAAATAGTGAAGAGCACGTAAATCAGGCTATAAGACTTTTGGGTCTAGAGGGTAATACTACCTGGGCAAATGGAGAGAGAATCTTGATACAAGATAAGTACGGCCTTGATTGGTATGAGATGAGATTCTAAATAAACAAAACAACGGTTCTTAATCGAACCAGAAAGGAAAGTTATGTTAGAAAAAACAGTAGTTCTTTTGAAGGTTCCAGAATGGGATCCAGACTCTAAAACAATCAGTGCGCTTGTTGAGGAGGATTTGAATCGACTCGGCTTCAAGTATAAAAGTATTGGTATTTATCTCGATGAAGCGGAGTTGAGCAATATTTATTCAAACCTGAATGAGTTAATATTCAATACAACCATTGCACAACTCGCATTTCAGCCACTCCAAGTGTTCCGGGTTTATGGGGATAATGCTGTCAACGTAATACATAATCTCAAGGGAACCAAAACTGAACCGCTCGAATGCGATATTTCTTCTTGGCGACACAGATTAGCATTAAAGTTTCGTGCTGTCCGGCATGTCAAATTGAGGAGATGTGATGGTTCGCACATTGTTACGATTGTTAATAATTTCGTCCATGCACCTGGGTCGGATGATGTTGAACGAAATATCCAGGTCTTTCGAAAGTATTTTGGTCAAATCTAACAATGTATTCTAAATACAAGTAATCACACACCGGCTTAAAAACCGGTGTTTTTATTACCGAATATGTCCTCGCTAACATTAATTACGCTGTTTGTTATACTGGATATATAATTATTAAATACTATGAAGCATCTAACTAAACTATTTCACTTACTAGAAATAACTCGTAACCAACCGCAGTATGGCTATGCAATTTGGGGTGGAGGAGTGCGTATGGGCAATCTGGCCGAGCATCATTATATGGTTTCGATGATTGCTTGGCAGTTGGCTTCATCCGTCAATTCTGTTGGTGCAAAATTAGATATTGCAAAAGTTTTTGAATTCGCTTCTATTCATGATATAGGTGAGTTATTTGGTGGCGACATATCGATGCCATATGCAAAAGCCAATCCAAAAGCCCGAGAATATGCCAAGCAATTCGAGGCTGAGAATCATTCTTATATATCTAAATTCTTTGGTGGCCAATCTGAACATTTCAAGGAGCTTTCATCAGAAATTCTTGATGCTGAATCCGACGAAGCTCGAATAGTGAAAATGGCAGACTATATCGAAGTTACGCACTATAAGTATTTTATAGGAAGATTTGTTCAATCTGATATTGATCTAGTAGCTCAAAAGATAGATAAAATGATTAGTGGTATGAAAGATGTTATTGCCAAGAAGGAGTTGGGCACTTTTGTACAAGAATGGAAAAAAGAGATGTCAGGGCTTACGAATTATCCTGATACGATTCATAAGATTATTTCGTAGTCTTACCGAGGGATTCCTCGCTAGAACTCTTTTACTTTAGGAGTATATTTTTATTGAAAGGAAAAAGTATGAAGATTAAATTGAAAACTAGGAAGAAGAAGGATACAACTTTGGAGGCTTTTCTTAAGGAAGAAAAAATCCATCTTTGGCTTGAATATGATCCTAATGAGGATGAGACAAATAAGTTTCAAGTATGTACTCGACCATTTATTTATATTCTTAAATCTAATGACACTAACCATTTAATGCAATGTAGTTTCGGTAGATGCGCAGATTTGGCTGTAAGAAAATTCATTGAGAATCTTAAGGGCAACCATTTTAATTTTGATGGGACAAGCAGGTATTATCTTTGTCCAAATAATCTTGATTGGGATGGAATATTGCGTGTGCGTGTCAAACAAATAAAAACACAAAAGAAAGGATAAGCAATCGTATGTCTAAACACAGAATAAAAGTTGTCATTGATGATGAAGATGTCGATCTTATGATTGAAAATACCGGTCATATTAAGTATGACTTAGCTCGTTGTAAATTGTGTCATGCAGACGGGTATGTCAATTTACAAGAGTATGGTTATCCTGCGAAGACGAAAGGGGTTCCACGGGATTTTCTAAAACATAAACCATTTTGCCCTCTTAACAGGAATCTAAAAGATGTGATTCTCGACAAGGAAATGGGGATCTAAAGTATTTCAATATACTCTTAAAGAGGCACTGCTTAATACGGTGTCTCTTTTTTTACTCATACCTCAACGCTTCAATAGGATTTAATCCCGCAGCTCTGCGCGCTGGATAGTAACCAAAGACGATGCCGATAGCTGCAGAAACGCCGAAGGCTAGCAACACCGATGAAGTGGAGATGGATGCTTGGAGGATACCCAAATAGGTTATGCCGTAGGCGATGAGCCAACCGAGGATGACGCCGATGGTGCCGCCGATGACGGTGAGAGCAACAGCTTCGGTGAGGAATTGTGTGCTGATATCCCGTTTCTTTGCGCCGATGGCTTTGCGGAGGCCAATCTCACGGGTGCGTTCAGTCACTGTTGTGAGCATCATGTTCATGATGCCGATGCCACCAACGACGAGCGATATACCAGCGACAGCTCCAAGGAGTAGAGTAAATGTGCCAGTAACACTTGATGCAGCAGAGACGATTGATGCTTGGTTGAGAACATTGAAATCAGCTGCTGTTGGATCAGATATTTTATGACGAATAAGGAGGAGGGTGGTTATGTCAGCTTGAACTTGAGTCATGACGTCAGCAGAGACAGCCGATATGCTGATATTTGAAATATAACTAGTGTCTCCCTGGAGAAAGAGTTGTGCATCTGAAAATGGAACATATATAGCATCGTCTTGGTTATTGAAACCTGTCGTGCCTTTTGAAACGGTAACGCCGATGACTGTGAATTGTATGCCTTTTATGCGGATGATTTGCCCGACTGCTTCTGTATCGGCGCCAAAAAGGTCGGTGGCGGTGGTCGGTCCGATCACTGCAACTTTATTGAGATTCTTCACGTCGACATCGGAGATGAAAGAACCGTCATTGACCTGAACATTGTGAACACTTATATATGCAGAGGTAGCTCCAGTAACACTCGTGTTGGTATTGGTGCCTTTGGCTGTGACTTGATAGCGGCCGGATATCTCAGGAGAGATAGCGGCTATATTCGTCACTTCTGATTCGATGGCTGCAGCATCGGCAGGAGTTAGAGTATGTGAAGAGCCACGACCAGCGGAGATTTGATAACCAGGACCTCGTTGTGCGCCAGGCGAGACTATGAGGAGATTTGAACCAAGTGCTTGGATGTTTGATTGGATAGAGCTTTGCGCTCCTTGGCCGATCGAAACCATGACGATGACCGAACTGATGCCGATGATGATGCCGAGCATTGTCAAAGAAGTGCGGACTTTATTCGCAGTCAGGGCAGAGAGTGTTTCGTGGAAAATGTCTTTGGTAGTCATGAGTTAATTATTCAATGATCAATAATGCAATATACAATTGAACATTGTGTTATTGATAATTGGTCATTTACGTTTAGTATGCTCGATAATGCGCTTATTATGGCCTTTGCCATCTTCGACGATCAGCCCATCTTTTATATAAATAATGCGATCGGCGTGTTCCGCAACTTCTCGTTCGTGAGTGATTAATATAATTGTACTTTTGAATTCGTGATTTAAAGTCTGAAAGGTTCCAAGAACAATGTCACCAGTTTGCGAGTCGAGGTTTCCTGTAGGTTCATCAGCTAAAATAAGAGATGGGTTGTTCACGAGGGCGCGAGCTATGGCGACGCGTTGGATTTGTCCACCAGATAGTTGATTTGATTTATGATTAAAACGATCCTCCGAAAGTCCAGCTGCTCTGAGTGCTTTTGTGGCTCTTTTTTCTCGTTCTATTTCTGGCACTTCCGCATAGATAAGAGGAAGGGTAACATTCCTCATGACGGTCGCGCGAGGGAGAAGGTTGAATGCTTGAAAGACGAAACCGATGCGGTCGCGGCGGATAATGGCAAGCTCATCGTCCGAGAGCTTTGATACATCATGTCCATCGAGTTTGTACGTACCAGATGTTGGCGTGTCAAGCGCACCTAATATATGCATAAGCGTTGATTTGCCTGAT
>CAIUUK010000063.1 GCA_903902315.1 uncultured bacterium
CGTGGAAAATCGATATATTTGATCAGATTTCGGTTACAAAACAATCAGATATATTGTCTAGGGTCATGGCGCGAATCGATATTTTTGATAAAGCATATTCAAGATTTAGAAATGACTCTCTGGTTACACAGATTTCGAATGAAGCCGGATCATATTCAATGCCATCTGATGCAGATATGATGATGTCTGTATATTATGATTTGTATTTGAAAACCGGTGGATTTTTTACACCACTGGTTGGTCGACTTTTATCTGATGCCGGATATGATGCTAACTATTCTTTGAGTCAAAAAGGTAAATTGGAGATACCTCCAGCGTGGGATGATGTAATTGAATACAGAAGTACAGAACATGTTTTGATAGCAAAGAAACCAGTACTATTGGATTTTGGTGCAGCTGGTAAGGGGTATCTAATAGATTTGGTTGGAGAAGTCTTGCGATCAAACGGTATAGTCGCATATTGTATTGATGCTGGTGGAGATATTTTATTTAATGATCAATTATCAATTATCAATGACCAAAAAAAGACGAAGACCATTCGAGTTGGTTTGGAGGATCCGGATGATGCCAATAAAGTTATAGGAGTATACGAGCTTGGTAGTCAGAGTATTTGTGGATCAGCTGGAAATCGTCGTGCTTGGGGTGATTTTACTCACATTATGAATCCAAAAACCATGGTTTCGCCAACTGAGATCATCGCTGTTTGGGTTGTAGCGAATCAAGCCATCATTGCAGACGCACTTACCACATGCCTATTTTTTGTTAAACCTGAGACACTTGCGGATGCTTATAAGTTTGAATATTTTATTTTGTATAAGGATAGATCCTTTGAAAAATCGGTTGGATTTGATGCTGAAATTTTTGGCTAATAAAAAACGCCCAGGAAGACCTAAGCGTTGTGATAATTAATAGTGTGTTTCAATAACCCATGTTCGTGAGTTGTTGCTGTGCCCACGCGCCGTAAATGTTGTTGTAAGTCTGCGGTGCACATAGGCGTTGCAGGTCTGCAACATCACCAGAACCCCAACTGACTTGGTCAAGGTAGATTGGCACGCTCGGCCAGCCGCTGTAAATAAACTGCGCGTCAACTTCCGTCGGGATATAGATGTATCCGTGATCGCGAAGCATTTTGACTACCACGCTTCGCTTTGCCAATTCCACGAGCCCAGCACAGTAGTGAATATTGAACATACTTTGTGCCGCCCAAGTCGGTTGACTGTTCTCGTAGGTAGTCGAAAACGGCGAATACCATGGTTTGGAAATGATGCTTGCCATGCTGGTCGCCGTCCACGGATCATACTGTTCAAGGCAGGTCACCAATTTTGCCGATGCAATTTCCTTTGTTGCCCACATATTTTGCATGGCACCTTTGACTGCCGAACCATTTCCGGTAATTTTAATTTTAAGTTGGACATCGGTCAACGACAATGGCACGCTCTGCTTTGTGTCATAGAGCAGAATCAATAACAATCCGTCCGACGGATCATCAACGCCATTTAATTGACTATTCAGTTTGCTTCGACTGACTGTGCCGACGAGCCGGAGTTTCAGGCCTTCTGACATGTAGGCATTGTTATTCTCGACCATTCCCTCGAGAATGGAGATGAATAGGGGACCGGTGTTCGCTGGCTTGTAGGACTTGGCGGTTTCGAAAAGTTTGATGTTCTGAACCGTTTCCGCATAGCTGAACTGGGCCTTGGCACAGTTTGAACCGATTGCCAGCACAAAAAGTGCCGCCGTTATACCGACTAATAGTTTTTTCATATTTCAATTTACTGATTCGTTTGTTTATTGTCTAAACTGTGAGTGTCTAGATCTGTTTGGACTATACAACTTATTACTTATACTGGCAATAGCATGTTGTATAATACGCTATCTTTCGCTATACTTTCACGCATGAACAGAACATATATAAAAGATCTCGCCAATCATGTTGGCACAGAAGTGACCATAAAAGGTTGGGTTGACATCCGTCGTGACCAAGGAAAACTCATTTTCTTTGATTTTCGTGATGTAAGTGGCAAGGTTCAAGGTGTTATTTTACCAAATGCCAAAGCTGCACATGAAGTCGGTTCTAAACTTCGCCCAGAATGGGTTGTTGAAGTTAAAGGAAAGATAAATCAACGTCCAGAGAAGAACGCTCAGAAAGATAAGCAGAACGGTACGATAGAACTTGAAATTCTCGAGATAATTATTTTAAACGAAGCCGAAACTCCTCCTTTTGATATTGCTGGTGATGGTAAAGATATTGGTGAAGATGTTCGTCTGAAATATCGCTATGTAGACCTTCGTCGTCCGCGCATGCAAACAAATATCCGTAATCGTTCAAAAGCAATTCAATTCATCCGTGATTTTTTCACTCGTGAGGACTTTACTGAAGTTGAAACACCTTACATGACAAAGTCTACACCAGAGGGTTCACGCGATTATATTATTCCTTCAAGACTTTACCAAGGAAAATTTTATGCACTACCACAATCGCCTCAGCAATACAAACAGCTACTCATGTCAGCTGGATTTGAAAGATATTTTCAGATTGCACGCTGTTTTCGCGATGAAGACACTCGTGGAGATCGTCAGCCAGAATTTACTCAAATTGACTTGGAAATGAGTTTTGTTGAACAAGAGGATGTTATGGCTATCAATGAAAAAATGATAATAGAACTGGTCAAAACTCTATATCCTGAAAAGGAAATACAGCAAGTACCATTTCCTAGACTTTCATATAAAGAGGCTATGGAAAAATATGGCAATGATAAACCTGACCTCCGAAAAGATAAAACCAACTCAAATTTACTGGCATTTTGCTGGGTGATTGATTTTCCATTCTTCGAGAAGGTTGAGGAGGATGCAAAAACTGGCACAAAAGCAGGCTGGACTTTTACTCATAATCCATTTTCAGCACCAAAGCCTGAATACATAGCTGATTTGATGGCAGGTGAGAAAATTGGTGAAATAGTAGCAGCTCAATACGATATGGTTCTCAACGGATACGAGATAGGGGGTGGAGGTATTCGAAATCATGATCCAAAAGCACTTGTAAAAGTTTTCGAAACAATGGGTTATGCTACTGAGCGCATAGAAAATAACTTTGGTCATATGCTGAAAGCTCTTGCTTCAGGAACGCCTCCACACGGTGGGTTGGCTTTTGGTTTTGATCGTTTGATGATGTTACTTCAAAATGAACCAAACATTCGTGAAATTATCGCTTTTGCAAAAACTGGTGAGGGTCGCGATCCGATGATGGATGCACCTGCAGAAGTTGAAGCTAAACAGCTCAAGGAACTAGGAATTAAATTTGGTAAATAATTTTAATGGAAAAAGAAGAAAAGAAAGATGAAAAAATAGAGGAAGAAAAGAAAGTCACTAGAGAAGGTGTTATTGTTGGGTTGAATGTAATTTTAAGATATGTAAAGCAATATCGTAAGGATATTGTTGTTTTGGCAATAATCGGAATACTATCTGCAGTTGGCAATGCATTTATGCCATATATTTCTGGTCGATTCTTCGATTCAGTAATCAATTCAAGCTTCATAGATGTTCTGGGTTATGTTATTCCGTTATATGCTGGAATGCTCATCCTTTGGTGTGTTGTTCAATGTATTACATACATAATGGACTGGCGAATAAATATTCTTAGTCAATATGTTTCAAACATTATTTGGCTCGATTATATCTCTAGTGGTTTTGGATATCTTTTAAATCTGCCAGTTTCTTTTCATAAGAAAAATAAAGTTGGTCAAATTGCTAATGATATAAACCGAGCAGCCAATGCATTAGAGACTATCGTTAGTAGTGTGATTATAGATCTAGCTCCACAAATATTGAGTATCATCATTGCATTCGCAATTGCATTCTTTGTAAATAAAGTTTTGGCAACGGTTCTCGTTTTTGGTGTATGTATTTATATTTTAATTTTAATTAGAAAAGTTAAGCCTTTAGCTGGATTACAGAAGATATATCACAAACATTTATCAAAAATTTGGGGTGATTCATATGATACGGTTGTTAATGCTATCGCCGTCAAACAGGCGACTTCTGAGAAATATGAGCAAGAAAAAATATCCTCTGGCATGATGGCTGCTGTACCTATGTGGATGAAACAGACCGTGGTTTGGGGTAATTTGAGTTTATATCAGCGTCTAACTATTCTCGCTACTCAGATTACGATCTTCATTATTTCAGTATTTTATATTCATCATGGTTTGATGACTATTGGTGAATTGCTTGCTTTTAATGGTTATGCTGCAATGGTTTTCGGTCCATTTGTTATTATTGCTCGTAATTGGCAAACGATTCAGAACGGTATTGTTCAAGTTCAGGAATCAGAAAAGATTCTCGCGCTTCCAACTGAAATTTACGAACCAAAAAACTCACAAAACATAAATATCCGCGGTGATATTGATTTTAAAAATGTCTCATTTAACTACGACGAGGGTAAACCAGTATTGCAGGACATATCATTTTCCATAAAAGCCGGTGAAGTTATAGCCCTAGTCGGTGAATCAGGAGTTGGTAAAAGCACTCTCATAGATTTGATTTCTGGCTATCATTTTCCAAATTCTGGCGAGGTACTCATAGATGGCCATGATGTAAAAACATTGAATCTTCGTAAGCTTCGCCAATCAATCGCAGTTGTGCCTCAAGAGGTTGTACTTTTCAATGATTCAATTGAAATAAATATAAAATATGGCAATTTCGAGGCGACAGACGAGGAAGTTCGTGAAGCGTCACGCAAAGCCCATGCGTTGGATTTCATAGAAAAATTTCCTGAACAATGGAAACAGTTAGTCGGCGAACGCGGTATCAAACTTTCTGTTGGTCAGAAACAGCGCATAGCTATAGCTCGCGCTATTCTGCGTAATCCATGCATCCTCGTTTTGGATGAACCGACTTCAGCACTTGATGCTGGTACAGAAAAGATCATCACCGAATCGCTCGATAAGCTCATGGAAGGCAAGACCACTTTTATCATCGCTCATCGCCTTAGTACTGTCAGAAAAGCCGATAATATCCTGGTTTTTAAGGATGGAAAAATCATTGAATCTGGAAAACACGATGAATTGCTTAAGATAAAAGGTGGAGAATATCGCAGATTATATGAGTTGCAAATTGGTTTGCACGCTTAAATTAAATGCTATAATTAGTGCGGTTCGTTTTATTTATATTAAACATTACTAAACTAATAAAAATTAATATGTCTCATCATTTAAGAACCGTCATTTTATTAATCATAGTTATAATTCTCGTTATTTTAGGTTGGTTGTGGTACGGATCATCAAATAACCAAAATAAGGTCATGCCTGGAAATAACCAAGTTGCTATGGATCAAAATAATACCTCACAAAATCAAGCGGTTGTAGTTTCACCGGACGTCGGATTGACAACATCACCTAGTGACACTTCTGATGCTGCAATTCAAGCCGATCTCGCTTCAGTTGATAGTCAGTTAAATAACATGAAAACAGATACGTCTGGCATCGATCAGTCATTACCTCAATAATTTACGATATATGAATACATCAATAATAATTAAAGGTGCGTCTGTGGCTGCTGTGGCTTCGCTTCTGTTTACAGCTTCAACTTTTGCTCAAGTTGGAAAAACATTTTTGGCAACACATCCAAAAATAGCCTCAAGTACAGCTATGCAAAGAGCTATCCGTGTTCAAAACAGAATGGCTTCATCAACAGCTAGTACTACTATAACAGCTGAGTTAAAAACTCGTGGAGATGATTTGATTAATCAACGAATTCAGAGTTTAAATGCTCTTTCTACTCGCATTCAAAGTATGAAGAAGTTGTCAGATTCATCAAAGACTGCTCTGACCACTTCCATTAGTTCAGCTATTGCCGATTTGAATAATTATAAAACCGAGGTTGATAATGCCACATCGACAGCTGGATTAAGAGGTGCTGTTAGCTCTATTGCAAATTCGACTCGCATTTACGCTTTGGTAATTCCTGAGACACAGATTGTTGCTGCTGCAGATCGTGTATTAAATGTTACTGATTCGTTGAACACCATAATAGCCAAAATTAGTTCACGACTAGCGTCGAGTACCATTTCTACAGCTAGTTCTACCACAGAAATTCAGACAGTTTTGAGTACAGTCAATGCAAAAATCGCTGATGCTATAACACAGGCAAATAAAGCGATTTCTGAGATTACCGGATTGAAACCAGATCTTGGTAACAAAACTATTGCAGCATCAAACAAGGCAACACTCAAGGATGCTCGAACGAAGATCGTTGCAGCTCAGAAGGATTTAAATGATGTTAGACAAGGAATCGGTGGAATTATTATGGGATTGAGAAAATAATTTTAACCAATAAACCTATGAAACTCACTCGTCAGTCATTAATAGCAGCTTCAAGCTTAATCATTGGTGGTTTGATCGGTGCTTCAGCCTTAATTGCTTTTGCAGATAATTCATGGGTTGGAGCTCCATCACAATCA
>CAIUUK010000064.1 GCA_903902315.1 uncultured bacterium
ACCACGGCCTCCGACGGACCGACCTTCTGGTCGCCAGCACCAACTATCTGATCTGCTTCGTACGCTCTTGTTCCCTCGACATACATCTTTCCAAGAAAATCAGTTTTCTCTTGAATAGAAGCGGAATCAGATGGAATTTCGTTTTCATGTTGCTTCATGGCCCAAATTGATTTAGCGATATGCAAACCAATGTCTGATGGATAACATAATCTCGTAACTTGTGAACCGGAGTGTTCGATTAATCTTGAGAGTGACTCACCTATAGCGTCAGACATGAAGTGGCCTATATGAAAAACTTTAAAAATATTTGGATCCGTATACTCAATGAGCACTTTTTTTGAGTTTGCAGACTTTAGTTGACTAAAGTGTTTTATTTTAATAACCTGTTCCGCAAAAATCGAGTCCTTTATTTTAAAATTAATAAAACCAGGACCAGCAACTGAAACGGATTCGATTGATGAGGTCAATTTTTCTGACATTCCCTTTTTAAATTCTTCAACGATTTTTTCTGCAAGAAGTTTTGGTGCAATTTTTAAAGTCTTTGCATAAGCCATGGCAATGTTGCTTGAATAATCACCATGATCAGGATTTTCTGGGTATTCCAATTCCAATAATTTAGACAAATCGAGCTTAATGCCTATATTTTTGGCGGTTTTGGATAGATGTTTAAGTATTTCTTCTTTCATAAAAGAATATATAGAATTGTAGCATTCAGTCGGTGATTTTGCTAAGTCATAAAACGGCTCAGCATCAACGCCTGCCCATATTTGACAATATCCAAAAAGTCGGTTAGGATACGGATTGGCTAAGTGACTTTGTGATATTTATGTCTCTTCTGTACCGTTTAATGGCGAAAGTCCTCTCTTCAATGAGTCAGTACCCATGACGCTTACACAAATAGTAACAAGAATGATATCGGCCAATGCAGATGCCGTGGTAACGGTAACTTCATCCTTGTTCACAAATAAAACATCAGCGCGGTTCAGAACAGTCCCTGAACCGCGCATCTTTGTTTATAGACTATTTTTTAACCTGAACTTTCCTGAGCGCTTCATCAATCTTTTTGGCAATCATTTTGAAATCCTTCTCTTTCCTGCCACGAGTAGTCTCAGCCGCTGTGCCAACACGAATACCCGATGGGTCGGCTGGTGGACGTTGATCAAATGGAATAGCGTTTTTATTTACTATAATACCGATTTTTTCTAGAGCATCACTGGCATCTTTTCCTGAAACTCCTCCAGCCCCTTTTTCATTTTTCTTACCACCCTGCCAAGTATCGATAAGTATGAGATGCGAGTCCGTTCCACCGGAAATCAATCTCCAACCTCGATTATGGAGTTCTATCGCCAAAACTGTAGCGTTCTTTATGACTTGCTGTGCGTATTTCTTGAAAGCAGGTGTGGCGGCTTCTTTGAGTGCGATTGCCACAGCAGCAATTTGATTCTCATGCGGACCACCCTGGAGACCAGGAAAAATTGCTCGGTCTATTTTTTTATCCAATTCACGAGCATCTTTCTTTACGAAGATGAGGGCTGAACGAGGACCACGAAGTGTTTTGTGAGTAGTCGTTGTAACGATATCTGCATAAGGAAATGGTGAAGGATATTGTTCTCCAGCGACGAGTCCAGCTATATGAGACATATCCACCATGAGGAGCGCCCCTGCCCCATCGGTAATTTCACGCATCATAGCCCAATCAATACGACGTGGATATGCAGTGTAACCCGCAACGATTATGGCTGGCTTTTCTTTTATGGCAATTTCGCGAAGCTGGTCGTAATTAAGTACTTCAGTAGTGGCATCGAGTCCATAAGGAACTTGTATGAAAAACTTTCCAGTAGCCGAGACTTTATGTCCGTGAGTGAGGTGACCACCATGATCGAGTGACATTCCCATGATTTTTGATGGGACCAGTACTTCTGGATTCTCTGTACCAGGAAGAGAAATTTTCTTTGGTGGAATGAGAGCAGTATAAACAGCCAGATTGGCCGGCGAACCAGACAAAGCCTGCACATTCACATGCCATTCCTTTGGATCGAGTTTAAAAAGCTTCAAAGCGCGTTCTATACAAAGCGATTCGATCTTGTCGACGATCTCGTTGCCACCATAATAGCGCTTACCCGGATACCCTTCTGCATACTTATTGGTCAGTTCAGAACCCAATGCTTCGAGCACATCTTTTGAAACGTAATTCTCAGAAGCAATCAGGTTAACCACCTTCTTCTGACGCTTCTTTTCGGTCTCTATGAGTTTTTTGATTTGGATGTCTTTCATGTTATTAAATTGGTTACTTATTTCTTACTGTTTTTCTTTGTGACCTTTTCGTCCTTCTTTCCCTTAAAACTGAAATCTTTTCTGTCTTTCTCATTAAATCCTCCAACGACGGTTATCTCTCCTTTTATCGGTGGATGTGGATCATAACCGACAAGTTCGAAATCTTCAAAACGGATTTGGTTGATATCTTTGAGTTCAGGATTTATTTTGACTTGTGGAAAAGGACGTGGCTTTCTTTTTATCTGTTCGCGGGCCTGGTCATAATGATTGCCATAAAGGTGAGTATCACCGAGCATGTGAACAAAATCACCACGTTCATAACCACAAACTTGCGCCAAAACCATAGCCATCAATGAATACGATGCTATGTTAAATGGAACACCGAGGAATGTGTCGGCGCTGCGCTGATACAGAGAAAGAGAGAGTTTTCCGTTGGTTACATTGATGTTGAAAAGTGTGTGACAAGGCGGAATCGCCATGGATGTTCCAGGGCGAGCCATTTCATAAACATATTCAGGATTCCACGCAGAAATGACAACGTGTTTTCTATCAGGATATTTCTTTGTCTTTTCAATTGCCCATGCGAGCTGATCTATCTCCCTGCCATCTGATGCCTGCCAACGACGCCACTGACGACCATAAACCGGACCGAGTTCGCCATGTTTTTTTGCGAAATCTGCATCCGTCTTTATCTTGGTGATGAATTCGTCTTGAGTCATAACAGAAACCTTTCCTGCTTCCATTTGTTTCTTGTATTCCTTGTATGGCCAATCATCCCAGATGTGGACTTCATTATCGACGAGATATTTGATATTCGTTTCTCCTCGCAAGAACCAAACGAGTTCGTGGATGATACCTCGCATGAAGACTTTTTTAGTTGTGAGCAGTGGAAAACCGTCAGCAAGATTGAAACGCATCATGCGACCAAAAACGCTTTTGATAGCGATGCCGGTATTGAACTCCTTCTTCTCAAAACCATTCTCCAAAATATCCTTGAGCAAATCGAGATACTGATATTCCGGATGACGAACTTCGGACTTCTTACTGATTTTCTTATTTGCCTTTGGTTTTAATGGAGTTTTTTTCATGTTAATAAATTAGCTATTATTTATTTTTTGAAATCTTCTTTTTCATGGCCATTGTCTTGACCTTATTGCCCCCTTTCGGCTGAGTTACATTCTTCTTGAATGTTTTGGAATCTGCCCCTTCTTTTGGATCGACGAAGTGCTGCCAATCACGACCGTGATATCTACCGGTTGATTTATAGTCCTTCATCGGAACACTTGAAAGCTCAGAGAAAAGAATCTGACCAATCCTCATATTTGGGCGGAGAATGATAGGTAAATGGTTGAGGTTACAGAGTTCAAAAGTGATATTGAGATGATGACCAGGATTAATGATTCCAGCGGTGTTATGAATGATAAGACCCAAACGAGCGAGACTGCTCTTCCCTGAGAGATGGATGAGATATTTATCAGAACCAAAATAATCAACTGAAGTACCTAGAATACTGATACCCGGATGCAAAACAAACATACCGTCGTCTGGAATGACTATCTCTGTGGTCTCAGGAAAAATCTTATTTACTGGATCGATAGCCATCGTCGACTGAGTATTGCTGACGATGAATTTATTACCGAGCAAGATATCGTAACTAGCCGGCTGAAGTCTGCCATGTTCAAAATCTTTGATGATAATATCGCCTTTTTCAATCGCTTTTAGAATGTCTCCGTCTGAAAGATACATGGTAGTAGTGGTAAATAATATTAATTAAGCAATCGTAAACGTCTTTTCCGTACCGTAATAATCCGCCCAGTGCGCATTGTAATGTGCGAACATACGCTCAAGCCTGTCTTGAGGAAGCTCTTCGAATCCGAGCTTCTTCATGACAGCAAGAATGTCCGTGTGAGCCCGATCTACATCAATCTCGTTCTGCACGACCTTCTCAAATTCAGCGAGGTAGCCGTATCCAGCATTGCGATCTATACATACATGAATATCGTTCGCTGAGTATTCTTCCCTCTCACGAGACCACTTAGCCTGATATGTTGCGCCAGAATCTAGTAAAAGTTGATCGAGCTGATTAAGTGTCATTGAAACAACTGTTTCGAATTCAACTCTCTTTACGCCGTTCGAACTGCTATCGTCACCAACAGAGGCCTTGAGGACAAGAATAACCTTGCCATCAGCATCACGTGTGCGCAAAGAAATCTTCTTGCCCTGATTCAAAATATGATCGAGTGATTCTTTTTTATCAACTGAAATGATCGGGAGAACGTTTTTTACTAAAAGAGAAATATCTACGGGAACGTTAAAATAATGATTAAGCTGTTTGCCTGTGCCGACGAGCTTCATATCCGGGTATGCCTTTGCGAGATTTTGTTTTAACGCATCTGCCCTGTCCTTGGATCCGAGCAAGCTTTTGATTTCCACTTCATATGACTTATTCATAGATAGTAGTATAATCGTATTACAAGCGCTTTCATAGATGACAAAACCTAAAAAATAATCTCTTATCTTATGACCCCCTTCATTATCGTCGCCCTATCAACCGATGGCTATATAGCTCGAGATTCTTCTGCCCCATCCACCGTTTGGACCAGTAAAGAAGACAAAAAACGCTTCGTCGAGATAACGAAACGCGCCCGAGTCGTCGTCATGGGCCAAAATACTTGGAAGACCTTTGGTGGACGAGCTCTCAAAGACCGCCTCAATATCATCTATTCCCTAGAGCGTCTACCTGATATGGCACCGGAGGTCGAAATCACCTCAAAGCCTCCCGCTGACCTCATCGCCGAACTCGCATCTCGAGGATTCACCGAAGTCGCCATCTGTGGCGGTTCACAGATCTACACCATGTTCATGCAAGCAGGCGTCGTCAAAAGACTCTACCTCACCATCGAACCAGTCCTCTTCGGCGACGGCATCAGACTTTTCAAAGCACCGCTCGACTATAAATTGAAATTGATTGATGATCAGAAGACTGAGGGCGGTACGAGGTTGGTCGAGTATGAAGTTATATAGTGTTCACTTTACTTCAGTAAAGTGCTCTCTTTTGTTTATCTATCACTCAGCATTAATAAGACGATCTTCAAAGCAAACATCTTGCACAACGCTACAAATCCCAAGATTTTATCTCTCGTATACATGTCCCATTATCGCCCAATTCGAATATACCTAGTTTCAGATAAGTCCCATCAAATAATTTCTTATCTGGAAGGTTTTGTATAATATCTTTTTGTGGTTCAACAAAACGAGTAAACGTAAGGTGCGGACTAAATGCTTTGCCAATACTTCTGTAACCATAGGTAAGTAAATTTGACAGCTCTTCCCCTTCTGCAGTTGCTAACCTTGCTTTATCTTTTTCTCGAAGACCTTCACGTATAGAATTCAAACTATTCACGACTTTCATTTGAGCATTTTCTAACATCGGTGTTTTTTCATATTCGACATCTATATACTCACTTTCATAATGATACGAAGAAGTGATCACCTCAATTGGTTTTAATTCTTTAGCAATGATTGGAAGTAGTTCAAGCGCTTTTTCCAGACCGATATCATTAAGCGGTAACATGTACAAAGAGACATGTGGAAAATACTTTTTACCATCGAGAGTAAAACGAACACCTTTTTCTGTAAGGATTTCACTCAATTTCATTGCCTCTGAAGCAATCTTGGGCTCAGGTATTAAAACGATATCATAAGACTTATTCATTCTTTGAGTATATCAAAAAGCACCGACTCTCGCCGGCGCTTTTTAACTTTATAGACTTTTGACTTTATGGACTTTCGATTCAGCAGAATCGCCTACTGGGCTGACTTACTTCACATCCACACCCATTTGTCTTGCTGTACCAGCAACTGTCTTCATAGCAGCTTCGATACTACCAGCACTGAGGTCGACAAGTTTCTTTTCTGCAATCTCTTTGAGCTGAGCCTTGGTGAGAGTACCAACCTTAACTGTATTTGGCTTGCCTGAACCTTTCTCTTTCTTGAGAGCTTTCAAAATGAGGCTCGAAGTTGGAGGAGTTTTGAGGATGAAATCATAAGTACGATCCTCGTAAACTGTGATAACAACTGGGATCATGTCACCGATCATGCCTTTTGTAGCATCATTGAATTTCTTTGTGAAATCACCAATGTTAACACCGGCCTGACCGAGAGTAGGACCGAGTGGTGGAGCTGGAGTTGCTTTGCCAGCTGGTGCGATAACCTTTACTTTCTTAACAATTTTTTTAGCCATAATATTATATTAGTATTGGGATAGTATATTAAACCTTCTTAACTTGCAAGAAGTCGAGCTCGACAGGCGTCTCGCGACCGAACATCGATACGAGAACCTTGATCTTGCCGCGCTGCGTATCAACCTCTGCAACCTTGCCTTCGAAGTCCTTGAAAGGACCATCTGAAACCTTGACCAGATCCCCAGAAGCGAGGTCGATCGTGTGCACGGTATCAGTTGAAGACATACGGCTAAAGAGAGCTTGCGCTTCCTTTGGATCGAGTGGAACAGGGTTCACACCAGAACCAACGAAACCAGTAACGCGTGGTGTGTTGCGAACAACATACCATGAATCATCGGTGACGATCATCTCAACGAGGACGTAACCGGGATAAATCTTTTCTTCCTCCTCGACGCGCTTCCCTGCTTTGACTTTGATCTTTTTCTCAGTTGGGACTATGACAGCAAAAATTTTGTCTTCCATACCGAGAGATTCGATGCGCTGTTTCAAGTTGCGGGCAACTGCGTTTTCATAGCCTGCGTACGTATGTATCGCATACCATGCTCGCTCGCCAGTTGTGATTTGTTTCGACATTTTAATAAAAGTGGTTATAAGTTAGTAATTAGAAATCGGAGTTAGAAATTAGTGGAACAAAAGGGTCAAAAGCCTACTGAATACAAAGTCTGCGATGCCGAGGATAAGAGCTGTGATAGCAGAAACAGCAATGACCAAAAGAGTATACCTGATAGTTTGCTCACGACTAGGCCAAGTAACATGAGTCAATTCTGTGCGAGTTTGTTTAATATATTCTGTGATTTTCATAAAAAATGATTAAATATCGCTTTATATAGCCATTTTGGCTCTTTTCTACTAAAAAACCCCGACCGGGGATTACATGTGTATAGTAATCCCTTTAAACTGCAAAGTCAACTACACCTCAAAATCAGCATTAATCAACCCCGTCCTATTTACAATCAACCCTGAACTGTAAACCTTTGAATAACTTCCATCTGGATTTTTCTTTTCAATATCCACATAACACTGAC
>CAIUUK010000065.1 GCA_903902315.1 uncultured bacterium
CTCATGGGTATGTATGCAGAAGAGGTTTTGCCAATTGAAAGTTTACCAAAGCGTTACCTAGGATTTTCTGCGTGTTATCGTCGCGAGGCTGGTGCACATGGTAAAGATGTTCGCGGTCTCATCCGTGTTCATGAATTTTATAAGTTCGAACAGCTCGTCATCTGCGAGGCTAATCATGAGACATCAGTAAAATATCACGAGGAGCTCAATCGAAACACAGAAGAGTTTATAGAATCACTTGGAATTCCATATCACACCGTCATCAACTGTGGAGGTGACCTCGGTTTGGGTCAGGTCAAAAAATACGACATAGAACTCTGGGTACCAAAGGAAGGTAAATATCGTGAGATTTCATCGGCTTCGTATTTTCACGATTTCCAGTGTCGTCGTTTAAATATTCGTTATAAGGATGCAGAAGGAAAAATGCGTTACGCACACTCACTTAATTCGACAGCTATTCCAACTCCACGCATACTCGTTTCTCTCATAGAAAACTTCCAGCAAGCCGATGGTTCTATCAAAATCCCTCCAGTTTTGGTCAAATATATGGGCAAATCAGTAATCAGTAATCAGTAAACGGTATGAGTTTTCGGGTTACAGTTTACTGATTACCGTTTACTATTTATGCGAAACATTCAATCCAAATCATTTTCCAAAAAAAGACGAACAAAAATGTGGTGGAGTATTGTTGGTGTGATTGCGTGTATAGTTGCATTACTTTTTGTAATCTCGTGGTTTTTTAGATTACATTTTTTAACAATATCCAATGTTCAGATATTTGGTACTGATCCTGATATATCAGATCAAATCCACGATGTGGTTTTGAAAGAACTCAATGGAAACTACCTCGGTCTTTTTCCAAGGGCAAATGTACTGATTTATCCAAAACAAAATATTGAAACAACTATTCAGTCCCAATTTATTCGCGTTCAAGATATATCGATAAATCATGACGGATTAACAGGACTAAGAATAACAGTTAATGAAAAAACACCATCAGCTGTAGTTTGCGCGACACTTCCAAATTTTGAGAATAATGTTTTAACTTTTGATCCTACTGATTCGTGTTATTTTGCTGATAGTACAGGGTTACTCTTTGAAAAAAGTGGTGGACATACTGGTCATCCATACAATACCTATTATGCACCAGAAATTTATGTATCCGGATCGTCATCTGATTTAGTTGGTTCATACGCGACTTCGACGGCTGAATTTGCACGGCTACAATCATTTACTGATAGTATTATGCATTCTGGTTTAAATGCAGATGCCATGCTCCTTAAGGATGGTGGAGAATATGAATTATATAGCAGTAGCACAGTTATTTATTTTAATGATGAAGAAGGAATTTCTGATGAGTTAACAAATCTACTGGCTTTTTGGAACCATTCTGTAGCATCTGATCATACAAATAGGACACAGACTGTTTATGATTATATCGATTTGCGTTATAGTCCAAATGTTTTTTACAAAGTTGTTAAGTAGGTAAATTAAATACGCAGCAATCATGCAGCAACCTAATCCACTAAAACCTTTTTTTTCAATACTATTTGGTGGTTTATTTTTCTTACTAGCTGGTATTGGTATTTTTTCACTTGGAACAGTTGTCTGGAATAAGGTTGGAATTAATCATTCCGTATCAATAATTTCTAGCGCTGACTCTGCGAGTGTTGAGACAGTGATCAGTTCTCTGGATAAGGTTACAAGTATTACGGCTAGTGCATATATTGTGAAGGATTTAACAACGGGTTCGATTATTACACAAAAAAATTCATTTCAATTACTTCCAGTAGCTTCACTTACAAAATTAGTCAGCGCAATCATTGTTCATAAAAATATTTTAGATAATGTACATATTACAATTACAAAGAGGGTAATGCAGACATATGGAAATACTGCGAATTTTAAGGCCGGAGAGACATTTTCAGCTGCGGATCTTCTTTATCCTCTGCTTATGGTTTCTTCAAACGATGCAGCTGAGGCTTACGCACAATATTATGGTCGTCCTCAGTTTATACAGGCTATGAATGATTTTACTCAATCAATTGGTGCTTATAGAACATATTTTGCTGATCCTTCAGGCCTCGATCCTAGAAATGTTTCTACAGCTGGTGATATGGCTCTCATTTTGGATTGGATACGAACAAATGATCCTTCAATTTTAGCTACTACTGAGCTCAAAACTATTACAATTCGTAATCACACATGGGTTAATCCAACACATTTTCTGAGCTGGTCATATTACATAGGCGGTAAAAATGGTTATTTACCTGAGGCCGATCGTACAAATGCTTCATTGTTTAAATGGGGTCATAAAGGTGATATTTATGCAGTCGTTGTACTCGGAAGTGCCGAAAGAGATGCTGATACGATAGCGCTCCTAAAAAGGATTGATCAGTAAAGTTGGATAATAGAACATTTTGTGGTAGATTAGTCAAATGATACTAAAAAGACGACCTGCTAAGGCAAAAATTAATTTTTGGCAAAAACTGCCAAAACCTTTTTTTGTAATTGCACCTATGGCTAATGTGACCGATTTTGCATTTAGAAGCATGTTTGCTAAATATGGCAAGCCAGATGTAATGTGGACTGAGTTTGTTTCAGCTGATGGACTTTGCTCACCTAAAGGAAAAAAGATGCTTATGCGAGATCTGGAATTTTCTCCAAAGGAACGACCGATAGTCGCACAACTTTTTACTGGTCATTCAGTGGCCATGTTTGGTGCGGCAAAACTTGTCGCAAAGCTCGGTTTTGATGGAATAGATATAAACATGGGTTGCCCAGATCGTTCTGTTGAAAAACAAGGTGGAGGCGCTGCGTCTATTAAGGATCCAAAGAATGCTTTGAAAGTTTTGGGGGCTGCGAGGAATGGTTGGAAGGAAGTAAAGAAGGAGAAAGGTAATAATGAAAAGAAATTTATTTCTATAAAAACTCGTATAGGATATAACTCTGTTGATTGGAAATGGATTCGATTATTGATCGAACAGAATCTTCCGGCACTTACGGTCCATTTACGCACTCGTAAGGAAATGTCAGATGTCCCAGCCCATTGGGAATTGATGCCAGAGATAATTAAGTTGCGTGATGAAGTACAAGCTGATATTCCTGTCGAAGAACGAACATTGATCATAGGTAACGGTGATGTTCATAGTTTGCCTGATGCAAATGAAAAGGTCAGTAAATATGGTTGTGATGGTGTAATGATCGGCCGCGGAATATTTGGCAAGCCATGGTTTTTTGGGAACAAGGAGTTAGGAGTTAGAAATTTGAAGCCAGAAGAAAAAACACCAAAAGAACGACTGAAAATAATGTTTGAGCACGCCAAATTGTTTAATAAATTATATTGTGGAGGAGGAAATGCTAAAAAAAGCTCAAAGCAAAATCACAAGAATTTCGCCGTCATGAAGAAGCATTTCAAAGCTTATGTTTCTGGTTGGGATGGTGCCAAGGAGCTAAGGGTGCAATTAATGGAAGCAAATGCATATAAAGAAGTTGAAAAGATTGTGAAGGAGTATATAAAGAATTTGGATCAGAAATAAGCTATAATATCTTCATGCCAGTTTTATATAGAACACATCGTCCGTCGAAATGGTCTGAAGTTATTGGTCAGAATCATGTCGTAGATGCACTAAAGGAATCAATAGCCTCGAAGCGAGTGTCACATGCGTACTTATTTAATGGTACTCGTGGTACCGGCAAGACGACGGTGGCACGCATAATGGCCCATGAGCTCAAAACAGCTGATGAAGACATAAACGAGATAGATGCAGCATCAAATCGTGGTATCGACGATATACGCGCATTACGTGAACACGTTTCAGTCTTACCATTTTCTAGTCCTTACAAAGTCTATATCATCGATGAGGTGCACATGCTTTCAAAGGACGCATGGAATGCACTATTAAAGACTCTTGAGGAACCGCCAGCACATGTTATTTTTATACTGGCTACAACTGAGCTTAACAAAGTTCCAGATACGATCATCTCACGTTGCCAGACATTCACATTCAGAACACCTACACGTGATATTTTAGGTAAACAAATTGTTTCAGTAGCAAAGAAAGAAGGTTATGAACTAGATCCAGGTGCAGCCGATCTCATCGCTCTTCTTGGAGATGGCTCGTTCCGTGATGCACTAGGAATGCTTGAGAAGGTCATTAGTTCATCCAGTGATAAGGCGGACAGCAAGAAAATTACTCGTGATGCTGTAGAAACTATCACTGGTGCACCAAAATCAGAACTAGTTAATAAATTTATTTCATCACTCATCAGTAAAAATGCAAATGAAGCTCTCGGAGTCCTCAGTAAGACTGAAGGGCTTGGTATTTCTATGCAGATATTTCTAACTCTCGTACTAGAGAAGATGAGATTTATATTACTCGCGCAGAATTCTGCTGATTCACATGCTGTACTAAAAACTCGTGTTTCTGATGATGATTGGCAATTCATATTGATAGAAGCAGGAAAAAAGATTTTAGGCCCAGAAGCTCTCAAAATCCTCCTAGAAACAGTTGATGGTGTATCTCGTGCTCGCATCGAGGCTTTACCTCTTGAGCTTGCCGTAGTGAAGATTTGTCAGTAAGATAGACTGGTTCGTTATTTAGCTTGTTATACCTTTACGGGATCGTCTAACGGTAGGACAGCGGCCTTTGAAGCCGTGAATCTTGGTTCGATTCCAAGTCCCGTAGCAGTGAAATTTAATTACTTAATCCCAAATATTAACTAGATAATTATCTATAGTTCTTTGGTCGAGGTCATAAAAATTTAAACCGTTATCGTGGAGATATGTGGCGAGTTTGACGCCAACAAAACGCCAGTGCCACGGTTCGTAGACGTAGTAGCCATTATTTTTTGGATATGAAAGTTCAAAACCAAATCTATAAGCATTATTGGTCATCCAAGTATAAGCCATAGTATTATCAAAACCATCTAGTACACCACCTTGTCCTGTAGAAATGAAATCTAAAGCGGTGCCAAGTTGATGCTCAGAATATCCTTGATCAGCAGAAAATGAATTCGCGGTACCCGCGCCATAGTTCACTGTGTATTCACCCTTGAGAGCTTTCTGCTCAGCAAACGAGCGATACGCTGAAAATGCATAGAATGTAATCTGAGATGATGAAGCAGTATCGATCATGGCTTTGAGATGTGGTAATACATCTGTATGAATCAGCAACTGTTTGTTGTTGCTATATTGATATGCAAAAGGAATTTCGGATAAACGTGCTGGCACGTAATTTTCATTTAGAAAATAAACTTTTGAATATTTTTTTAATAATTCAGGATCTGTTTGAGAAAGTTTTTGAAGAGTAGTTAATGTTCCTGACAGACTACCGACCTGACTTTGAACTCCACCTAGCTGTTCCTGAACGTTTTGATTTTCATTGGAGATTGCGTTCAACAATGTACTACTTGCATTACTGATTGCTAACTGAAGTTCTTCGGTTGTTGAAGCTAGACGAATGGAAAGGGAATTCGTACTACTGCTCAGAGTATTTAATCTGATCGATAGAGAATTTAGACTTATATAACCATAAATACATAGTCCGATTAGGATTAAACCAATAATGCCAAATCCTACTACATCACGTTTATTGTCTATCAACGCCTTTATGTACTTATTATGATTCATTGCACCCATATTACGCCGTAAATCGTATAAATGCTACTAGAAATAGTGTAGAATATATCCAATGCAAAAATTCATCATCTTCATAGAGCAATATGCCCCAGTCGTACTTCGTTATGGTTTATCAATAGTTATATTGTGGTTTAGTGTTGAACAATTCCTTCATACTGCGACATGGACAGCCTATGTTCCAGATTATGTGGTTTCATTCTCACATCTTGATGCATCGGTCATAGTCATTTTCAATGCAATATTTGAACTTGTATTTGGTTTGGCACTTATTTTTGGCTTCAAAGTACGCATAGTTGCACTACTACTCGCACTACATCTATTTGATATTATGTTTACTGTCGGATATGGCGAAATTGGTGCCCGTGATTTTGGTCTCGCCGTGGCAACATTTGTCATATTTATGAATGGTCCTGATTTATTATCTATCGAACAAAAAAACTAACATGAATCCTCAAGAACAGAAATTTGATCATAAAACTATAGGTATAATTATCAGTATTGCCACTGTTATAATCCTCGGTCTAGTTGTATATGTCAGTGAACATACTGATGGAGATATTGATACTGGCGCACAAGTTAGTACTAATCAAATACCTAATACACAGACTCAAACACCTGCTCAGACTCCAACCAAAACTCCTGTAGTAACAAATACACCTCCACCAGCTACAGCGCCAAAAAATTATGTTTACAAAAATGGCACATATTCAGCTAATGGAACATATAATTCACCTGGTGGTCAGGATGAGATTGCTGTGACCGTGACCCTGGTAAATGACATCATTACTGATGCTACTGTGACATCTGTTGTTGCAGACAGAACATCATCTAGGTATCAAAATCGCTTTATTACAGGCTATAAGCAATATGTTGTTGGAAAAAATATCGCCAGTGTAAATTTAACTAATGTTTCAGGATCCTCACTTACACCTATAGGTTTTAACAATGCTCTTGTACAAATCAAATCTCAAGCAAAGGCGTAAGGGTCTTGTAAAAGCAATAATTA
>CAIUUK010000066.1 GCA_903902315.1 uncultured bacterium
ACCACTTTAGTCAACTAAAGTGCCTTCGTTTGTTGACCCATTCATCCCCGCCCTACAACGTGGCATTTTTACCGAGCGGGCCGGGCGGGGTTTCCTGGGGATGAAAAAAAGACCACTATGTCAATGGTCCTTATTTCGAACTACCTTTCTCAGAGATTTTGCGTAGATAAAACGATGCTCCATGGGTTTTAATCTCACCACGACCACGCACAGCATCAATCATGCGCTTGCCATGTGGATTTGCTAGGGCTTGATGTTTAACCTCGACATAGACCTTTCTGACACGAACGAGAACATGGTATGTCAACCATTGAGCTACTGCTATAAAAGTATGTTTATTTATATACGAAAATCCCTTATTAAATCCTCCAAATATCGCATGAAAAAAATGATCACTACCTTGTCCCATTCTTGAAAAAACAGATGGCTTACCAGTTTTTATTTCTTTACGCTTGAAGATAACCATGACTGCCATGGCGATGAATGAAAGATAAAAGATTGTGATTAGTGTATACATAGGAGGCAACGATTGCGAATCGGTGCCAAATAATTGCTAAGCTTCAAGAACCTTGAAACGCTTGAAGCGACCAACAGCGACCTTTTCACCGAATTTCTGCATAGCAGCATCCACGAGACCTTGAATGGTAACATCAGGATTCTTTATGAATGGTTGATTGAGCAGAACCATTTCCGCAAAATATGTATCGAGTTTACCCTGGAGAATTTTTTCCTGCATTGCAGCTGGTTTATCTTTGACTTCATTCTGAAAGACTTCCTTGGCAGCTGACATGTCGGCTGCTGTAATGTCATCTTTTTTGAGAAATTTTGGATTGGTAGCTGTAACATGCATGGCGATATCACGAGCCAGAGTTTTGAACTCGTCGTTGTTAGAAACGAAATCTGTTTCGCAATTGAGTTCTACAAGTGCACCAACACTGCCATTTGCATGAATGTAAGCCTGTACAACACCGGCGCCAAAAGTACGATCGCCTTTCTTTGCTGCGAGTTCACCTGACTTCTTACGGAGAATAACCATAGCTTTTTCTTTGTCACCACCAGCTTCTTCGAGAGCTTTTTTGCACTGCATAACAGAAATGCCTGTCATATCGCGAAGTTCTTTGACTTGTTCTGTGGTGATTGTGGTTGCCATGGAAATTAATTAAATATATTATTTATTAAGTATAACACGACTAATTATCAATTATACAATGACCAAATGCTCAATTGAGCCTTACATCATTGATAATTCGATCATTATTTACTAGCCTCCTTTTTGCCAGCCTGATATGCGCTAGCGATCTCGTTCAAAAAGAAGTTGATACTTGCCTTTGCAGCATCGTTACCAACTATAGGGAATTTTACCTCTGAAATGTTGCAATCTGAACTAGCGAGAGCCATAACTGGAATCTTTGCATGAGCGGCTTCGCCGATGGCGTTCTGCTCTTTGCGTGGGTCGACGAGGAAAAGGAGTTCTGGCATTTTCTTCAAAGAAACGATACCGAGGAACATACGCTCGAGTTTAGCGATTTCACGGTCGATGAGCATGCGTTCGCGCTTTGTGTATTTTGCGAGCTCGCCTTTTTCACGATCTGAAACGAGTTTCTCATAACGCTCGATGCGCTTGCGGATGTTGCCGAAGTTGGTGAGAGTACCACCAATCCAACGAGCTTCGACATATGGCATGTTGAGAGACATAGCGACTGATTTTACGAGTGCTGAAGCTTCTTTCTTTCCACCAACGAAAAGGATGGTCTTACCCTCTTTGCCGAGAGCGGTGACGAAAGCCTTAGCTGTAGCGAGAGTCTTCTCAGTCTTTTCGAGATCAAAAATATCTGTGCGGTTCTTAGTACCAAAAATAAAAGGCGCTACAGTTGGGTGGCGACGTGAACGACCGAGACCAAAATGCGCACCAGCGCTGAACATGCTATCGATAGTATTGTTGTTTGCTGACATAGGTGAAAGATAGCTTAGCAGGAGGACGGTTAGAAGTCAATGTACGACTTGCCACGTAGCGATTTTGATTGAATTTTGGTAATTTTATCAGTTTTTGAACGAAATTTTATCGTTTCTTGAGCAATTTTTGATCTCGAAAAGACTGGTCAGGCCTATACAAGATCAATTACGTAGATTTTTATTATTTCGATATGTTAAACGAGCAATAGCATCAAATAAAACAATTATCACTGAGATAAGGCAAAATGACACGATTTGTTCATATGCTTTAAGTTACAAAATAAAAAAGGGCAATTACATAAAAATTGTCATAATTAAAAATGGAGATGGAGAATATATTTATGTAAGCGTAATGAATTAGATTATGTTCATGTAAACAAAAATAGCGGACATACCGCTATTTTTGACTCGTCGTCAGCTATATGCCGAACAGTACCAACTTGAAGAGATGCTAATCTAGACAATGGCCACGAGATTTACACTTAAATATTATCAAGAATAAATTTAGAGTCAAGCTTTCCGTTTATCTACGACCCAATCATTCACCCTCCTCATCCCCACCAGCTTTTCCTGTCTTTTCGAACTCATGAAGTGCATCAATGATAGGCTGGATACGACCTTCGAGGATGACTGGAATATTATGCCAAGACTGCTTGATACGATGATCAGTAATGCGATCTTGTGGGTAGTTATAGGTGCGGATCTTCTCTGAACGGTCACCTGTACCGATCTGACCCTTACGATCACTGGCGAACTTCTTGGCTTCCTGTTCTTCCTGAAGAGCTTCAACTTTGGCAGTTAGAATCTGAAGAGCAAGTTCGCGGTTGGCACCCTGACTGCGCTCTGCGGTCGAACGAACTTCGAGACCTGTTGGTTTGTGGACGAGACGCACTGCTGACTCGACTTTGTTGACGTTCTGACCACCCTTTCCGCCAGCGCGCGAGAATTCCATTTCTAGGTCAGCAGGATTGAGGACTACTTTTGACTTCTTACGGAGCGGCATGATGGCAACCGTGATAGTCGAAGTATGGATGCGTCCCATCTTCTCGGTCTCTGGCACACGCTGAACACGATGAACACCTGTTTCCCAACGAAGGTCTTCGTATACGCCAACACCTTTAACTTGAAGCGAAGCGTCCTTGAAACCACCAAGACTATTCTCTGATTTTTCCATGAGGATTGCTTTCCAACCGCGAGCTTCAGCATATCGCTTGTACATATCGACGAGTTCAGCAACAAAAAGAGCCGCTTCATCACCACCCGCGCCTGCGCGGAATTCCATCATGATCTCCTTTGGCTTTTCTTCTTCTACTACATCGTTTTTGATTATCTCATCCATTTCTTTGAGCATAGAAACTTTCTGTTCCTCAATAGAAGCTAGGTCAGCTTCAACTAATTCTTTCATAGAAGGATCCTTTTCGACCATGACCCTAGTCTCAACCTCATCTTTGAGGAGTTTTTCATAGAGACCTGCCATGAAGGCGGTCTTTGGATTTGCTTTATATGGGTCGAGATTTATAGACATGTGAGTGTATTATAGTACAAAACAAAATCCACGTATCGCATGAATACCGCTAATAGGCGATGCTCGTGCGATACGTGGATGTGCGTTATTTCTTTGTTGCCTTTGCCTGACGAGTCTTGAATTTCTCAACGCGACCAGCGGTATCGATAGTCTTGTCCTGGTTTGTATAGAAAGGATGTGAAGCACTCGAGATTTCGACGTGGAATACTGGGTAGTCCTTGCCATCTGTCCACTTTGCTGTTTCTTTTGTAGCAATAGTCGAAGGAATGAGGAATTTGGCTCCGCTTGAGTTGTCAGCGAAGATCACTGGGCGATAGTTTTCTGGGTGGATTTCTTTCTTCATAGGTCAGGATAAGATAACATATCTGTCGGCAGGGGGCAAGTGCTGTTATTTGGCCAATCTGTCGTACTGATTGACGCACCAATTTAGATATGAGATTGTTACCTCAAACAACAATAGTTTCTTAAAAAAGAAAAACGAAAGGTATAACTATGAATAGCTATCTTAGCAACTTCACCATCCCTGCATGGTATGAATTGTCACTCATCAATCACTGCACCTTGGGCCTCAAAATCCACAGAACAGCATTGGCAAAAATACAGGAAATCAAATGGGATGGCGCGCCAGGCGTGCAATTGATATTTGATAAATTCAAACTGCGCAATTTCACTCCGCCAAAAGAAGGTTCGTGCGGATTTGAAGGAGTCTTCACTCCAGGAAAATCCGAACACACTGAATGGGTCGCTTGGGAATGCAAATTACCGAGGATCAAAAAAATCGGTGACGAAGAATCTTCTTTCCAAGACGTCATGGCCATCCGTTCGACACTTTGGTTGTTCTCGACGGCACTATGCCTATTTGAGGGCGATACTGGTTGGCGCAAACCACAACTCATGGTCATCGAGGGTATCTGTCTACCGACAGACGAAGACCGAATGGCCACAGGAGCATTGTCAGTGACGCTCATGCCACCCGTCATGCCGTGGCTCGTGAAGCACGAAGACCAGGCACATATCGAGCCGATAGTAAAAGCGATGAGAGAAGCTAACGATTACATGTGGCCAAGTAGCAATTGCCATGGCCGATTCGGTGCCTTGTTCCGGAAACCAAAATGGCTCAACTTGGATGTTCCGGGTGACGCATGCGGATTGGATCCAGGCAATTATTATGACGAATCGTTAGAACGTGGCTATACACTTCAACCTCACAACGTTGACAGTTCTCTCCAACAACTGACGTTTCTTGCCGGCCTCGGTCGCTTGCATGATCTCGTTAGGTCCGAATCTGTTTAGACTTCACAAGCCGCCCTGATAACAGAGCGGTTTTTTATTATTAAGGTAATACATAAACATAAGAGCTCTCTATCTCTTTCAAAATTTGAGCTGGCTGATCACCAAGTGAAATAGCGTCCTTTTTAAGATTCTCAATAGCTTCCTTTTTACCTGCTTCTGATACAAAAAGGTAAGCAATATCAATTCGCTTCAATATTGGAAAAGTGAGTGTTATTCTCTGAAATTTACCGCTTTCATACCCAGACGTCGGACCAGTCTCTAAGACAACAACCGTATGAGGTAATATGCCAGCAATGTGCCCATCTGAACCCATACCGAATTGACCTATAATTAAATCTGATTCCATTATAAGTTTTTCTATCATCTTTCCGTATTGAACGATAGTTTCGGAGAAAGACTCATCGCTAAGCACAGGATATGCCTTGATTCCAATAATATTTAGACCAGCATCAATAAATTGCTTCCAATTCGAATCAGGGTGATTTTCTGGACCGTATCTTTCATCAGTAAGAGTAATAGATAGATTTAATAAATAATCAGGACCTACAGATTGATGAATGATATTCATAACATCAACAGTGATTGGTATATTTGAACCGCCGGGTATCAGCCACAAGACTTTCTTGCCACCGTTGAGACCGGTAATTATTTTACCGGCCAAAGACTTTATTCCTTCTAGTGAACTAGGTGAGTTTGTAAATCGCATAAACTATAATATGTATCCCTTACTTCTTATTCAACGTCGTCTTCCCTACCTGCGCTTTCCTGATCGACAGAGCCTGACATTTTTTTGCGAGTTCCATGACACGCTCTTGATCCCCTGCTTTTTCGACCATTTTGAGTTCGTGCATGGCACTAATAATTTCATCACTCAAGATATCCTCTTCGAAATTAGACAGGAGCTCTTTCATTGGTTTGATCCAATTCTCGCCATCTGCGCCAGCATCGGTGCCAAAGAATGACTCAGCTTCGAACATGAGGTCTCCCCTATTTTCTTCGGCAAATTTTACACGAGATTCATAGGAATCACCTGCCATCTTTTTTATCTGATCTTTGTAATTATGTATTTGCTCATTTTTCATCGGCAACTGAGCATTGTTGACACTTTCTTTTTCCATCAAGAATAATAAACCGAACAAACGTCTCTCGATGAGATCAACACGCTTTGGCATCTCGCTTGAGGTACGAGCTTTAACGATAGTATTTCTAGGTGAAGTAAAAGTATTTGCAGCAACATTTGGATTGGCTGAACTGGGATTTGCGGCTAACTCGGCATCTTTGAGACGCTTTGCTACAACTCTTACATCTTGCCAGACACTGTCTATCGGCAACTTCGCCTGATCTGCAATCATAGCCACAAAATGACTCTGATCGCTCGAACTATCTATGCGCGCAACCAGTGGCAAAACACGCTCGGTCACAGCTTTTGTTAATTTACGCGGATCATTTTGAGAACCTGCTCCGCCCGAATGCTCACGCACAACATTTCCCAATTCAAATTCAATAACTGGCTTTGCCTCCTTTAGAGTCTGTCGCCACTTTTCCATGTCTTCCTTTACGAGGTCGGCTGGATCTTTACCGCCGACGATGTCCGCAATCTTCACATCCATAGCGAGCGAAAGAGCGATGCCTGCCGCACGTAAAGCCGCCTTGCGACCAGCGGAGTCACTATCAAAAGCGATAATCACATTTGGTGACAGACGACGGACCAAACCTAGATTTGAGATTATGCCAGCAGAATTATTTGTTTCCTCTGAAAGCGCTGTACCGGACGAAGCAACTGTATTCTTGATCCCTGCCTGATGCGACATGACGAGGTCCATCTGTCCCTCAACGAAAATCGTATAATTCAGACGGCGGATTTCGCTCTTCGCTTTATCGAGACCGTAGAGAACGAGTGACTTATCGAAGAGAGGCGAATCGGGACTATTCAAATATTTGGCTGGGGAACTTCCATCGGCATTTTTGACATCTTTCAGTATGCGGCCAGAAAAAGCGATGACGCGACCACTCGAATCAGAGATCGGAAACATGATACGTCCACGAAAGCGATCATAGTATTCGATAACGCCAGACTTACTCGTTTCAGCATCCTTTGCTTTGATCAAACCAACTTTCTCCATCGTCGCCTCGTTTATACCTTTACCTTTGAGATATGTCATCAGATTCCTCCAACCCTCAGGAGCCAAACCGATCCTGAATGCCCGACACGTCTCTTCAGTGATACCGCGACTCTTCACATATTCACGTGCCTCGGACGACTTTACCAACTGCTCTTCAAAAAAGCCGCTCGCCAATTCCATAGCTCTATGCAATCTATCACGTTCACCGTCGGCTTTTTCATCATGGACCAGCTTCACTCCTGCGCGTTCAGCCAGGATCTTCAAAGCACCGCGAAAATCCAAACCTTCGAACTGTTCGACGAAAGAGAAAATGTCACCTTTGGCATTACAACCAAAACAATAATATCCACCACGATCGGGAGAAATGAAAAATGATGGCGATTTTTCATTGTGAAAAGGACACCGAGCTTTATATGATTTACCGGCTTTTTCTACTTTTATATATGAGCCGATGAGATCCTCGATCGGTATACGAGCTTTGATCTCTTCAACATTATTCCTATTCATGGCGGTCATGTGCCTAGTATAGCTTAGATTTTATTTTCGCGGTAAACTTATGCCATGAATCTTCAAAACTCACGCCCAATTCCTCGTAGTCACGCTATTTATACAATTGCCATCATTGGTTTCATCTACACACTACATCTAGTCATACCGATGTATTCGAATTCAAGTTTCCTCAGTCTATTTGCTGATGAAAGAACGGTCGGTTACATATATATGGCTGGCGCTGCTGTTAGTATTCTTGGATTTCTCCTCATCCCTTCTATTATCCGTAAACTCGGCAATTATTCCGTGGCACTATGGATGGTCCTAATACAGATACTACTCTTCTGGGGACTTACAACAGCAACTTCACCAACTTCTATCGCCATTTTCTTTATTTTACAAACGGCGACCATAGCCATGATCGGTCTTAACCTCGATATTTTCCTCGAAGTCTATACTGATGCCACAAATGTTGGTTCTGTTCGCGGATTGTACAACACTTCACTCAACGCTTCATGGGTCATCGCTCCACTCATCGGTAGTATGCTCGTAAATGGAAACAACAATTATCACAATACCTACGTCGCCGGTTTGTTCATGCTTATTCCTCTCTTTTATTTAATTTATAGAAATTTTCCACGATTTCCAGATCCAAACTATCAGCATTTTTCGCCATGGCAACTAGCAAAACATATATATAAAAATAAAAACTGGGATAAACTCTTTGCAGCTAACCTAGTCCTCCAAACGTTCTATGCTTGGATGGTCGTTTATAGTCCGATTTATTTAAATAAAGTCATCGGCTTCAATTGGGACCAGATCGGTATCATCCTCGTCGTTATGCTCACATCTTTTGTGCTCATCCAATACCCTCTCGGAAAATTAGCCGACAAAAAATACGGCGAAAAAGAGATTATGATTGCCGGTTTTATCCTCATGGGTTTGGCAACTATGGCTTTGGCGTTTATTCATACAAACAACATTGCAGTCTGGGCTATAGCTCTGTTCATGACTCGTGTCGGAGCAGCTTCTGCTGAGATCATGATGGAGACGTATTTCTTTAAGACCGTCTCACCACGCGACGCTGCTGCTCTAGGAGTATTTCGTATCACCCGTCCTCTTGCGTATTTCCTCGCACCACTTATAAGCATAATTGGACTTATCTATTTGAATGATTCAAATATGTTTTTGATAGTCGGTGCGATATGTTTACTAGCACTCATTCCGATTGCGACGATAAAGGATACGAATTAGAGGTTAATTAATTCCCCAACTTCACCGCCTCCAAACACACGAACATTGGTATTTCTTTTTTCATTCTGTTTTCCTCATCTGCACGTGGACCAGGCTCGCTTACTTTATGAGAAATCCATTCTTCGAGTCGTGCTACTGCGAAACCTGCTTTATTAAGAGCTTTGAAATATGACTGCAAAGGACGATGAAATGAAACTGTGAAAGTCTTGCGAATCTGACGGTCTTTGGCTGGAGTCATGTCAATCTTGTGCTGACTATCTGACATATATGAATCTATACGTCTATACTGTTTCTGAGGACCAGCATCCCAAGCCCAGGACGAGCCACCGACGATGCGAAATGCGGGATGGTTGAGGACGAGTACGAGCTTGCCACCTGGTTTGAGTGTGCGTCGTGCTTCGTTGAATACACCTACGATGTTTTCAATATTTTGAATAGCCAGAACGATGACAGCTGTATCAACTGAATTTCCTTCTTTGAAACCAAGGTCATCGGCTGGAGTAGTTGTAAATGAAATATTTTTTGCCAATGAATTAACAGTCGTTTTTTGTGCAATTTCAATAAGTTCAGGAGCGATGTCACATGCGGTGACCGTGGCGCCTTTCTCAGCAAATGCACGTGAAAAATACCCTTGGCCACAGGCAATATCTAGAATCTTCACGTCTTTCTTTGGCGCCACAATGCGCATGATATTTGGAAGAATAACTTTCTCCTGATATGAATCTGCCGAACCTTCAAGGAGCGTGTCATACCACTTCGCCACACTATTCCATGAGGTTTTTTCTTTTTTAGCTGTGACCTTATCTGTCGCAGTACTTACTGGTGCTATCGGTTTTTTATTTATTCTTTCTCGCCAATCTGAGTTGTTTTTCATAAAATTTATTAAGTGAGAGACACTATAGCAGATATTGACAAAATGAGCAATTAAGTGTACTTTCTTTAAGGAAACTTATGAATAATAAAAAATCAAACCGTAGATCTTTCGGCTTTGTTTTGGAAATTACACTTGCCACAATTGGTATGATAGCCTTCATCTCGATCGCCATCGCCATTTCAAGTAAGTATGCAGAAGGGTTAATCCCTGAAAATGAACCGCCAACAATGTGGGTTCTCATGGCACTTGGTCTTGCAGTGATGTGTTTCATTCAAATAATTGATTCAATTCGCAACCGAGAATCAAAACTTCCACACATCCCCTGTCCTCGTTGCAATGAAATGATCCCAGTGAAAACTGTTCCATTGCTTGAAGGAATAAATGAGGAACACCTCAGTTGTGGGTGCGGTTTCAAATCAAAGTATCCAGTCCAATCGGAATTTGATTAAAATACTTAAATGATCAACATTTAATTCGCCGATTTCAATTGCCTCCACCAAAAGTGGAGGTCATTTATTTATGCCACTTTAGTCAACTAAAGTGCCGTCTTCTCAGACTTATAGTACTCGCGCAAAGCGCTAAACTTATCGCCTTCAACAGTAAAAATCGCAACTTCCGTCATTTTAATTCCTAACGCACGTTTCGTATCGGTAAATTCCGCATACCATTCTGCGATGACCGTGCCCCCCCCTTCTGTCACCCAATAATGTCGTGAACTTATTTAATAATATCTCTCACCCCATCATAATACCCCTCTATAACCTCAACTTCTTCAAAAGTTTGAAAATATTCAACCATACCAGACTGTGTGGCTTTATCTAATAGTTCTTGAGCGTACTTTGGTGCGACACCATCGATACACGAGAGTGTTATATGCGGATTCTTATTTTCAGACTTTAAATTTTCAACAAGTAGAACATCGCATTTTTCATCAGATGCACGCCCGAGTATTTTCAGCACAGATAATTTTCATAGTTTTAAAGTACCACACTTTTGTGACTTATGGAATTTTTGAAATTCAGGCAAAGTGTCCTATAATACCCTCCTACATAAAAATAATTAATAAACATAACGCACACATTTATGGCCAAAATTTCCTCGATCTCTGCTCGCGAAATATTAGACTCTCGTGGTAACCCAACGGTTGAAGTTGACCTTACCCTATCTGACGGTTCATTTGGTCGTTCAGCTGTGCCATCTGGCGCTTCAACTGGCAGTCACGAGGCTATAGAGCTTCGCGACGGTGACACAAAGAGATATGGCGGTAAAGGTGTACAAAAAGCCGTAAAAAACGTCAACACAATTATCCTCAAAGCTCTCAAAGGTAAACAATTCGACCAGCGTTCACTCGATGAAGCCCTCATAGCTCTCGATGGTACACCAAACAAAGCAAAACTCGGTGCCAACGCTATCCTCGGTGTTTCAATGGCCTTTGCTCATGCCTCAGCAGTCAGCATGAAAAAACCTCTCTATGTTTATTTCAATAAACTTTCTGGTAAAACTGAAGTGCGCATGCCTGTTCCAATGATGAATATCATCAACGGTGGTAAGCACGCAGAAAATAGCGCAGACATTCAGGAATTTATGGTTGTACCAGTTAGTTTCAAATCATTCAAAGAAGCACTTCGTGCAGGTGATGAGATCTTCCACGCTCTCAAAAAAATTCTCCACAGCCGTAAACTTGCTACGACTGTCGGTGACGAAGGTGGATTTGCTCCTTCACTCCCTTCAAATGAAGCCGCTCTAGAAGTCATCATGGAAGCAATCGCAAAAGCCGGCTACACAGCTGGTAAAGATATTTGCATCGCCCTCGACGCAGCCGCAACTGAACTCTATAAAGCAGGTGAAGCTGGTGCATCTGGAAAATATCACCTCGTTCGAGACAATAAAATCCTCTCATCAGATGAAATGGTCGCTTGGTATGCTAACTTAGCCTCAAAATACCCTATCATCTCTATCGAAGACGGCCTCGCTGAAGACGATTGGGCTGGTTACAAAAAAATGACCGATGTTATGGGTGATGAAGTCCAGATCGTTGGTGATGATCTATTTGTCACAAACATTGAACGCCTTGGAAAAGGTATCGCTGAAGGTATAGCCAACTCAATCCTTATTAAACTAAATCAAATCGGTACAGTTTCTGAAACTATTGACGCTGTAAATCTCGCAAAAAAAGCCGGCTATACATCTATCATTTCTCACCGTTCAGGAGAAACCGAAGATACAACCATCGCGGACTTCGCTGTAGGTACTGGCGCTGGCCAAATCAAAACCGGCTCCCTCTCACGCACAGATCGTGTTGCAAAATACAATCAACTCCTCCGTATCGAAGAAGAACTTGGAAAGAAAGCTATCTACCCTGGAAAGAAAGCCTTAAACTAGCTATCCCCAGAAAAATGCCACTTGTACACAGCTTGTAAACAGGTTTTTACACTGTTTGTAGTTGACTTCGCCGACAGGAGGTCCACAATTAAAGTAGGTTACCATCTCTTGATAAGGGAAGATCCCTAACTCATATTATAAGGGTCCACACAAATTGCCGGCTACGCTGGCACCAGGACACCACATTGAATTTTCGGAATTCTTTCCCTAAATCGATGAAATGAGTAGCCTATCTATGGCCAAAACCCTCCAGTGCGGGGGTTTTGCGCGGTCATATTATGGCACATCGAAACTTTGATCCAAGATCGAGGATGAAATACTCATAAATTTCGACTGTCCATGGATCGAAACGGTTCCAGTCGTATGATCCCTAGTAACCACAGCCAGACATCCATATTCTGGCAATGACAAATTCCCTGTTAGAAAATAATCCTTGGCTGACATGATAGCAATCGCTGATACACATGATTGAACATTCAAATTCGCTTGAATACGCCATTCATGATTCGTCACATTATCTGCAAAATTAACTGCTGACTGTAAAACTACACTTTCAAATAAAAAAACTATGCAAGCCATAACCATCACAGCAGTGACGGCGATAAAACCTTTTTTATAAAATAACACTTTATTTATAACTTGCGGTGATTTCATTATTTAAAGAAATATTATCAATATGTATAGTAATAGAATATTGCAAAAAGCCGAGCATAAGAAACGACAGGAGTACTGAGTATAGAATGGTTTCAATTAGTGTCACCCCTCTGCTCATATTTTGTCTATTATTCATATGAAATTTCAAACATTACAGGTGCTGAACTAGACAAAACATAAATACGATTTCCATCACATGTCATTATGTTTGGCATTCCTGGCAGAAGTAAAAACAACGAGGTTGAAGCTGAAAGTCGATTGTCATATATTTGAAATTCCTTACCAAATTGCTTGGTAGTAATATATGTATGAAATTTATCTTGAATAATACCGTATACTCCACCAGGAATATTCACAGATCTATTTGATGACGAACTTATCTGACCCAGCAAACTTGTTGTACCAAACACGAAAAGTTCGTGATCAGTGGTAATATCATATCCCCCAGCAGTTCTACCAAACAACAAACTACTACTAGATAAAAATAAAGCTGAACCTTCCTGTCTCGACCAACCTGAAGGAGAAAATGTTCCATTTAATATAGGGCTGTAAATATTAGAAATATTTAGAGTTCTTAACTGATACTGATCCGCATCTGCCAAATATACAGTCGTGCCTTGAACCATGATTTTTCCAATCTTACTACCAGTTTCAAATCCGCCTAATTTTAATGGGGATGTTGGATTATTGACATCTATAATCGATAACTCATCACCATCCCATTTATTTGTTCCAAGATATATTATTTTTTTATTAAAAAATATGGAACTACCAATAGTAGGTGTTGTCGAAGCTAGTGGAAGTGGCAATTTATATTTTGTTTCTAAAACTAGCGATGTCGGTCCGCCAGCACTATTTGGATTATCAAGTCGTATAATCTGCAACTGCCCAGTGGTACTAAATGTTGAAGCATATATACGATTTTGAGATAGTGATATTGCCGATATACCAGGTCCAGTGTCTATAGATGATAATAATGACGGTTGCAATCGATTATTAAAATCAAAAACAAATAAATCTGGGTCTGATGCTGTGGCAGAATCACCAGAAATATACGCTATACCATTTCTAACCTGTAAATCAGTAAATGGAATATTCCTATTCATGGGCAAAGACATAGGTGTTATTTTCAGCTTGCCCATATCGAGTGTTGTACCGTCTTTTACATGATCCCAGTTGAATGATCCGACCACATCATGATGAATAAAATCATTTGAACACAGAGGCGTTCCGGCATAATCCGATAAATTTCCAAGACTGGAAGTTGATACGCTATAGTCAGTAGAAGTGCTAAGTAGATTTTGACGATTATCTGCATTTTCATATATCGTGCGTGCGCTAAGTGACATTCCAGCTAAAATTGCCACAAAAGCTGTAGCAAGCGCAAATGCCAGAATAATATCGATCAAAAGCATTCCCTTGGAAAGGCTTCGCGATCTGGTCATATTTTCAATGTTGCAAATTTTTTGATACATCATATATAGGCATGATAATTGATAAAGCAATAGCCCCAACAATCAAACCAATAAATATCATCATTATTGGTTCAATCAAAGCTGTTAGACGCTTCAGATACTGCTCTATATCACGATCGATAATATCGGCAGAGCGAATCAAACATTCCCCCAAAGTTCCAGACGACTCACCAGCAGATATAAGCGGAGCGACATGACTTGGAACTTTCTCCATGTCAGCAAATATAATTGCGAGAGATTTTCCTTGTGAAAGGCTTAACTTTTGACTACTAAAAATTGATTTCAAAGGTAGTAGAGTTATTCTATTTACAGCCTGTGCATAGGCCGTGGTCATATTTACTCCAGAAGATACTAGACTTCCAAGTGATCGAATCATGAGTGACAGACTGTATAACCTAAACAATGATCCGATAATTGGGATGCGGAGGAGAATTTTATGAATTGTACTCGTAAACCTGAACCATTTTTTGTATAGATAAATTAATAGTGGAATAATAATTATAAATATAACTAGGCCACATAAACCATAAACAAAAATATTTTCTGATAAATACATAACGATTCTAGTCAGTAATGGCAATGTCACATGTAAGCTTTTAAGTAGAGGGATTATCTGTGGCATAACACCTCGCATCAAACCAATCGTGAGCAATATTGCAAATATCCCAATAATAACCGGGTATGCTAAAGCTGAAAGACATGTCCTGATCAAATTATCCTCGCGTTCTAGGATAAACCTCGCGAGCTTGAGCGATTGAGGAATGTTTCCGGATTGTTCACCTTGCTCGATAAGTCCAATGATTGAGGTTGAAAATTTCATATATCTTACAAAACCATAGGCCAAAGACTGACCACTCTCAACGACTGATTTAGCACTCTCCAATGAGGACCGTTGTTTATTTCTGAAAACTGAAATACAAATATTTAAGGCTTGATGAACAGTCAGTCCAGATGAAACATACATTTCCATATTTTCTAGTAAAAGAATTTTATCTTTACGATTCCATTTATTCATACAGTGCATCAATGATCTCTGTTTCAGTTGTCACACCCCATTCAACCTTTTCCAAACCATCATCGCGAATAGTTCGAAAGCCGTGGGATCTGGCATATTCTGTAAATACTGAAATGGGCTCGCGACGAGTGATGAGTTCTTTCATGCCTTGATCAGGTTCAAAAACTTCAGCAATAATGCATCGACCTTTATATCCTATGTATCTACACGATTCACAACCAACAGAATTACAATCATCACAAACTTTTCGAACGAGACGCTGAGCTACAACCAAAGAAAGAGTTGATGCGAGCAAATACGGATCTACACCCATATCTATAAGTCTAGGAATTGCTTCTAGAGCTGAATTTGTATGTAAAGTCGACAAAACAAGGTGACCAGTGAGTGCAGTGTGAATGGCAACTCTAGCAGTTTCCTGATCACGAATTTCTCCGACCATTATTACATCAGGATCTTGTCGTAAGGCTGAACGAAGACCGTTAGCAAAAGTTACACCATGCGTGTGGTGAATGTGAACTTGACGAACACCAGATATTTCATATTCAACAGGATCTTCGAGAGTAATAACAGAAATTGGCTCTTTTGACTTGAGCGAAAGACAACTATGTAAAGTTGTAGTTTTACCAGAACCCGTTGGACCTGTGACTAAAATTAATCCATGGGTCTTTTTTAAAGCATTATCTATAAACTGAACATGCTCTGGAATAAAACCTAAGTGAGCAAAAGATGTGTATTTATTTACTTTAGTCGGCAAAAGTCTGATAACAGCATTTTCACCATGATAAGTCGGCATAAAGGAAATCCTGATATTATAAATCGATCCAGAAATATCAGTTCTCCAGCGACCGTCTTGAGGAATAGCGTGAATATCAGTACGAACACCTGATAATATCTTGAGTCGAGCTATTATTTCGCTGTGAAGTGAATTTGCGATAAATCCAGCACTTTCAACAACTCCATCAATACGAAAGCGAATAGTGGTATGTTCTGGACCAGGATCAATGTGAATGTCAGATGAATTTAATATAACGGCGCGTTCCAATGTTTTTTCAACTGCTTGGGTGGCTGTGGTGTAATTATGTAATATGTTCATGAATACAGCGTATCAACAGCTGATCAAATTCTGATAAATTTTTGATAAAGAAACGATAAAATTTCGCTCAAAAAACGATAAAATCCTGCTGATATGCACTGTCTTGCGCATTTCAAATAGTGTGGTATATTGTGACCTGCGCCGCTCTTTTGAAAACAATATAATTTGAGAGCGGTTAAACTAAACCAACAACAAACAACCAACTGCACTGAATGAACAAATTGAAAACTGTCGGTATTGTTGACCCAATCGGGTTAACCAGCGTGAACGGCATTAACTTGTCTGGCAAATCAACACTTGTCCAAGGGCTCGGAATTGCCGCCCTCTATATTGAAGGGTTTGTGTTTACGGACATGAGTGCCATCTTTAAATGGCACCGCGATCCCGCAAACAAATCTCCTTTCATGGAAGCGGCAATTATTGCCAAACAACTCCAGGAGGACACTGGGAAATTGGCGCCGGATGGTTTGACCATTGATTGCTTTGTCTTTTTCATCTCATGGGTCAAGAAAACAAATGGTAAAATTCGTCATATCTGCATCAGCGGACTTCCGCGAACCGCATATCAACTTCTGGAAGTAATGGGAATGTTTCCGAAAATGCGCATGGCTTACATTTACTGTGCGCCGGAGGTTTTGGAAGAAAATAGATTGAATCGCATCAAACGAGGGGAAGGACGAATTGATGACAGTCCCGAAACTTTCAAGGACCGTTGTTCACTCTTCTACGACACAACTTTTGCAGAGGTGATTGGACCTTTTGAGAAGGCATACAAAAACAGTAAGCGGTTTATCCAAATCAATTATTCGGCGAATTTGGAAAGTAAGTTGCTCGCTTTGACTTACTTCATGGACATCAAACTTGAAGAACGCTGTTCGCTTCGTGGTCAAATTCAAGGAAAAGATACGCTGGTGAAAAAATTTATCGAGCATATCGAAAAACCACCGAAGGCGACTCATGCGGAATCAATCGCAAAACCGGATTGGCCGAAAGCAATCATTTCACCTTGGTTGCCTTCGCCGGCATTGATTGCACAAGTGCAAGCCACCGTCTAAATCCTTCAAATTACACCTCCTCTCTGCGCAGTCGTAGAGGGGATTTTTAATTTCTATTTTAAGCTCATATTTGCTACAATGCACTCATGTTTAATTTACCCAAAAAACTCTCAACTGAATCCTATAAAGGTGTCCGTGACTTCTTTCCAGAAGACATGGCTATTGAAAAAAAAATCTTTGATATTTGGCGCACAACTAGTGAAAAATACGGCTACGAAGAGTATGGTGCATCTGTTCTCGAACCAGCCGACCTTTATCGTGCAAAATCAGGTGAAGAACTCATAAATGAGCAAACCTACACATTTACTGACCGTGGGGATCGTGAGGTAACCCTACGCCCAGAAATGACACCTACCCTAGCTCGCATGGTTGCTTCAAAAAAACGCGAACTTGTATTCCCTTTACGCTGGTATTCGATTCCTAACCTCTTCCGTTATGAACAACCGCAACGAGGTCGTGTCCGTGAACATTGGCAGTTAAATGTCGATCTTTTTGGCGTTACATCTATTAACGCTGAGATCGAGGTCATAAATATGGCTTATGACATAACTCGCGCCTATGGACTCAAAGACACTGACTTTGAAATTCGCATCAACAACAGAAAATTGATGAGCTATGTCACAAAGGAATTTTTTGCACTTGATGATGAGGCTGCTCGTAAAGTTTCAAAACTCATAGACAAAAAAGATAAAATTAAACCTGAGGTTTTCAAAGCTGGCATTAGCGACATTTTCAAAGACGAAACAAAGACTGCTCAATTTCTCACTCTTCTTAATTCAAAAAACCTCGATGAATTTGCCTCAAAACTTGGTAATGAAAACGAGGGTTTAAAAGAAATTCACCAGGTTATAGCTGGACTAGAAAAACTCGGCATAAATAATGCTCGCTTTGATCAAACTCTCATGCGTGGTTTTGATTATTATACCGGCATAGTCTTTGAAGTATTTGACCTAAACCCAGCCAATCGTCGTTCAGTCTTTGGTGGTGGTCGTTATGATGACCTTCTAGCACTCTTTGGTAATGAAAAAGTTCCTGCCGTCGGTTTTGGTGCTGGTGATGTCGTAGCCCAAGATCTCATGGAAACATACGGCACTTTGCCGAAACTTGGCTCTGCTGAATACCCAACTCCAGCCGATATCGTTATTTGTGTATTTGGTGAAGAAAATTCAGCTTACGCCCTCGATCTAGCTCAAAAACTCCGTGAAAAAGGATTAAATGGTACACCGGCACGCATCATCGTTGATCTATCAAACAAAAAAATTGGCGATCAAATCAAAAACGCTGATAGACGACATGTTCCAAAGATAATTGTAA
>CAIUUK010000067.1 GCA_903902315.1 uncultured bacterium
GGTAAAAGAGGAGGTCGGTTTGGATATACAACTTCTCGATGATCTGAGACCATTTAAAGAGGAGACTGCTAACTACAAGGAATTGATACCTCCAAAGTTCATGAATACGAACAGGATCAGTCCTACACATCAGCATGTAACACTCACTTATTTTGCAAAATCTCCAACTGATCAAATAATCCCTGAAAGTCCGACTGATGTTTGGAAGTGGGTCACTGTGGCCGAATTGGAAACTATGGATTTGAGGCCGAGCATAAAATATTACGCACAAAAAGCTCTCGAGGAGTTGGGTGAATAAATAAAATTACGTCACAAAAATTATCCTCTGAAAACTTGTCAGGGGATTTTTGTTTGCTAAAATTATTCTATCTCAGACTGAAAGTTTCTCCCGGAATTCAAGACATAGGAAAAATTCAATAATCACAGTGATCAAAGGTCGCTGTTAGTTAAACACATAGGGTCAAATAGGTTCGCAATAAGTTTCGTTGATTCATTCAGGAAGTGACTGAATAACTTCTGTATGAACAAGGAAGTAAAGTATACCCCAAAGGCGAAAGGGCTGAGTAGGGCATTTACGAGGACTAATATCAACAGATATTGTTCACAAGCGGGTGCAAATTAACTGAATCACCCCATATTCACCTACATGAAAGGTGCTGGTCTGCAGACGGGTATTTTTCATGGAATATGTTGGATAAGTGGCGTCGGTTGGTCGCCAGTCCACACAAAGCGGGTTGGGCCCGTAGAGTGTCAAAAATAAAAGCTGAAGCAACCCCTCGTATGTGAGTAACAATCTAATCTCGCCTTCCTGAATGAGTCAGTGAAATAGAATTATTAATTAGCTAATTATTTAAACAAAATATGAGTAAAGAAATTAAAAACAATATAGTTATTTATCAGGGTGAAAATGGTAATGTAGAATTACGAGCTGACGTAGAAAATGATACTGTTTGGGGTACTCAGGCACAAATCGCTGAATTATTTGATACCACTATCCCAAATATTAATGTCCATCTTAAAAATATTTATGATCAAAATGAGTTGGATAAAAATCGAACTATTAAAGAAAATTTAATAGTTCAAAAAGAGGGTGGTAGAGCCGTGAAAAGAAAAATTGAGCTGTATAATTTAGATGTAATATTATCAGTCGGGTACAGAGTAAATTCACGAAATGCTACACAGTTTCGTATATGGGCTACCAAAACACTTCGAGAATACATCGTTGAGGGTTATGCTATTAATAAACACAGACTCGAATCTACACCTGAAAAGCTTATTGGTCTTTATGATGCGATTACATTCCTTGAGTCAAGGAGTTGTAATGGTAGGTTAAAGGGAAAGATCACTCTCAAATTAACTGAGGAACTGGAACCGACTGAAGAATAGTATTATTCTAAACCCCTCGAATTTGAGTGGTTTTAAACAGGTCGATTTCGACCAGATTAAAAACTTGAAAATATGTAAAGGTATCGAAATCGAGTCCTTTAAAATCCAACTGGAAAGGATTCCTTTCTGGTTCGACTCTCCGGAATTCCCGGATTGTTCAAAAAGCGCTATACTTGAGGCATTAACCATTAACTCCCAACCACCATGTTATACCCAATAATTATCGTCATAGTCCTCCTCGCAGCCGCTTCACTCCGTGTCGTCAAAGAATACGATCGTGGTGTTATCTTCTTCCTCGGCAAATGTACCGGCGTCAGAGGCCCTGGCCTGATCATCCTCATCCCAATCCTGGAAAAGATGACCAAGGTCACACTGCGCACGATCACGATGAATATTCCTTCGCAGAAGATCATCACCAAAGACAATGTCTCGATCGACATTGCGGCAGTGGCGTACTATCACATCGTCGACGCTCAGAAGTCAGTGGTAGCCATCGAAAACGTCTACGACGCAGTCAACCAGATCAGTCAGACAACTGTCCGTAACATCGTCGGTCGTTTCTCACTCGACCAACTCCTCTCACAGACAGGCGACATCAATGTGCAGATCAAAGATGTCATCGATGCTCATACCGAACCTTGGGGTGCGGAGGTAACCGCTGTCGAGATCAAAGACATCGTCCTCCCTGACAATATGCAACGCGCTATGGCCAAGGAAGCTGAAGCTGAACGCGAACGTCGTGCCAAAGTTGTGGCCGCTCAAGGCGAATTCGAAGCATCCGTCAAACTCGGTGAAGCTGCAGACATCATCGCCCTCCACCCAGTCGCTCTCCAGTTGCGTACACTTCAGACTATGTCAGAGATCGCTACCGAAAAGAATTCAACGATCATTTTCCCCGCACAATTTATGACGACCGTGCAAGAGGCAATTGCGACTATTAGAGGCGATTCGAAAGGGAAGTAACATTGATTGAAGATAAAAAAGCGTTATAATACAACCATGCCTACAACCTCAACAAAAAAAGAAAAGATTCTTATTATAGAAGGAAACACGACCCTAGGTGAAAAAATGTCCTCAGCACTCAAAGCTGAAGGATATATTGTTTTTTTGGTTAAAGATGGTACAGAAGGTCTCAAAACCATTTATGACACTTTGCCACAGCTCGTCATCATTGATCTAGTCCTGCCTGGAATGGATGGCTATGACATTCTTGAAAAGAAAAACTTCGATGTTATGTTGAGTAAAATTCCAGTCTTCCTACTTTCAACCGAAGGTTCTGCTATAAATATGCGTAAAGTTCCTGAAAACAGTGTTGCTGACTTTATTATTTCAGTAAATCCTGACCCAGCTGATCTAACCGCTAGAGTAAACAAATACTTTGGTCGTGGTGGAGAATCTGAAAAATCTGACTCAAAAAAGAGCTCTGCCAGATCTACAACATCAAAGAAAATTCTTTGGGTTGAGGATGATAAACTAATTGGTTCTATCTTAGCCAGAAAATTTATTTCTGCTGGTTTTGAACTTACTCATATGAATAACGGTGAAGAAGCCATGGGTTGGCTTCGAGAAAATAAACCAGATCTAATTTTGCTCGACCTTATGTTGCCTGGAATGGATGGTTTTGAAATTCTCCAAAAAGCTCGCATGGATAATCGTCTTCGTGATGTTCCAGCAATGATTCTTTCTAATTTGAGTCGTCCTAGTGATTTCGAGAAAGCAAAGATGCTTGGCGCAGCAAAATTCATGGTCAAAGCCGCATCCTCTCTCGATCAAATCGTTGAAGAAGTCCGAAAACTCGCTGTGTAGTCATAAAGCTAGCCGTGTAAAATTTTATCGTTTCTTTAGCAAAATTTTATCGTTTTTTGATTAAAAATTTATCAGAATTTTATCGTCATGCTTTAAAGTATTTACATTAATAGTTTAATGTAAATACAAAATGTCATTAGATAAAAAAGATATAGAATTAATCGAGCGAGTTATTTATAAAAATGGCGACGACATAGCAATGTCTATAGGTCGTAGTTTTGAACGCTTGGAGGAGCGCATTGATTCTGCTGAATCACGAATTTATGGACGCCTTATAGAAATAGAGGACAAAATAGATGAATTAACGCAGCCAGATTAGAGAGCGAGCTAGCGAACGATTAGACTAACGAGCAATTATAGAATATCCTGTACCAGTTTTATTATTTGATTTGTCAGTATCAATTATGTCAAAACCACGATCCTGAATTTCTTGGCGAAGAGCATCGGCTTTGTCCCATTCCTTGGTCTTGCGAGCATCTTCACGAGCTTCAGCCAAAGCTGTTATAACAGCAGGTATTTCTGCTGTTGGTAAATGAGCCTCACCCATATGAGGAACCTCGGCTATACCGAGACCTAAAACCTGATCAAATTCAATCAAAGTGGCTCGTTTATCAGCTGGTGATTGATTATTATCATTAACAAGATTCCAGACCAGAGCGACAGCTTCTGGCATACTCAGATCATCATTTACAAATGAATGAAAACGCTCTGCATAAGCCACGATAGCCTTTCCACCATCAGGATAACTACTAACGGTTGAAAGAAGTCTGATCAATGCCTTCTGGGCTGATTCAACCGCAGAATAAGTAAAATTAACTGGTGAACGATAGTGCGCAGTCAATAACCAATATCGATAGGCGAGAGGAGATATTTGTTTTTCTTCAAGAGTCTGCAAGGTTATGTAATTTCCTTCGGACTTTGCCATCTTTGCATTTTTTATGGTGATGAAAGCATTATGCATCCAGTAATTAGCAAGAGGTACTCCGTATGCAGATTCTGATTGAGCAATTTCATTGTTATGATGTACTGGTATATGATCGATGCCTCCAGTATGAATATCGAAAGGCTGACCGAGGTTCATCTGTGACATAACCGAACACTCTATATGCCAACCCGGAAAACCTTTACCCCAGGGACTATCCCAACCGATCGGACTTACTTCATGTCCAATGATCTGTTTTGCTGACAATTTCCAAACCGCAAAATCTCGGTGATTTTTCTTTTCAGAGTTGGTCGCTATACGCGCACGAGCTTCATCTTTTTCAGCACTCTTTTCATTTTCACCAAGCTTGCCGTAACCTTTGAACTTACTTGTATCAAAATATACACCATCACTAGTTGTATAAACAAAGCCTTTTTCTTCAAGTTTTTTTATAAACTGAATATCTTGTTCAATCGTATCACTGGCACGAGGAAAAGCCTGTGGTAACTCAATTTTTAATTCTTTCAAATCCTCTACATATGCATCAAAATATTTTGTGGCAATTTCGTGCATAGCCGACAAGGTCAATGGCATATTCTCTCGAATAAGGGCTTTAGTCATTTTGTCCTCACCAGCATCAGCGTCTCCAGCATTTTCACCAGATAAATGACCTACATCAGTTATATTTATAACCTGTTTGACTTTATAGTCGTTATACTCAAACATTCTGCGCAAAGTATCTGCAAAAACATACGCACGCAAATTACCTATATGAGCTCTGTCATAGACAGTTGGACCACAGTGATACATTCCAACCTCACCATTTTTAATTGGCTTAAAAGTCTCCTTTGTTTTACTCAGCGTATTATATATTCTTATATCCATAAAGATTTCTTACATCCATTTCTTTTTCTTAAAGAAGAACCAGATACCGATGGATAGGATTATCATCAATGTCATAATTGTCCACCAACCGTGATCATTACGTACAAAAGGAACATCGATTCCTGGAATTGTAAATATTGCTGCAATAGTTGTTAGAGGATAGAAGATAAAAGCAATGAGAGTCAGATCCTTTATAATTTCGTTTTGCTTTGTATTCAAAAGAGAATCATTCGTCTCACGCAAGTCAGACAAAAGTTCACGCGCATTTACGATAAGCTCATGGATATTTGTGAAATCATTTTTTATATCCTCGATATATGGAGCAAAATCTGGTCCAAATACACTTTTTTCTGAGCGTTCACTCATATGAGCCCAAATATCATGATGAATACGAGCGGATTGTTTAAAATCGATCAATTCACGATTGAGATTAGAGAGATGTTGAACCATATTACGTGAATCACCAGTAAAAATACGACTCTCCGCTGAGACTATGCCGTCACGAATATTTTCTAGGTCATTTCTCATACCAGCATAAAGGCGTTTGATCATATAATAAAATATGTGGCCAGCGTGTTCAATTTTTTCTTCTTTACCAAGGATTTCATTTGCTTCAAAAATTTTGGCAAAATATTCAAGTTGTTCTATAGCCTCAAAACGAGAAGTTATTAGGAAATTTTTTCCAATTACAAAATCAACTTCACGATCAACGACTATATATGAATCATTGTAGCGAGTACGAACAGGTAAAGTGAGAACAACCAGGGTGTATTCTCTGTAAATATCAACCTTCGCCAGGGAAGGTGAGCTTCTCAATTCCTCACCAACGAGAGGATGCAGGTCATATCTCTTCACTAAACTTGATATTTCACTGTCTAGAGGAGATTCCAAATCAATCCATACTATGCCACGATATGTATGAGTAGTTGTCATGCGCATATTATAACTAGTAAACAGAAATTAGTAAACAGTAACCAGAAAAATCACTCTGTTTACTGTTTACCAATTACAGTTTTCTTTTGATGTAAATCATGCAATAATATGCGCACAACTTATATATAGCTAATACATAAATTATGGACTTCAATTTCAAAAACAAACTTGTTCCTTATATCACAATTGCTGTCGTGACGATTATAGCTATATTTTACATCGGTTTCTATGTTGGCAAAGCTCGCACACTAGCAACTGAACATAACAACCTAGCCAATACCGACGTTGTCACACAAGATCAATTTGCTACTTATTGGAAAGTCTGGAATATACTCGACCAAAAAGACGTGAAGTCAGCGAGTACAACAGCTCAAGATAAAATTTGGGGTTCTATCCAAGGTCTCGCTTCTTCTTATAATGATCCTTACACCGTTTTTTTTCCACCGAGCCAGTCGAAAATGTTCCAAGATGATATAGCTGGAAATTTTGGTGGCGTTGGCATGGAAATTGGTATAAAAAATGGCCAACTTCTGGTTGTTGCTCCATTAAAAGATAGTCCCGCAAGCAATGCTGGAGTTAAAGCCGGTGACCTTATTATAAAGATTGGTACAACTACTACACAAGGATTGCCGGTTGATACTGCAGTATCTCTTATTCGTGGTCCAAAGGGTTCATCTATATCTATAACATTTGTACCAGTTGGCGCTTCAGCTCCAGTCGTAAAAAACATTGTTCGTGACACTATCAACATTCCTACACTTGATACAATAGCCCGTCCTGACGGTATTTTCGTTATAAAACTATATAGCTTTACAGCACAATCGCCAGATCTATTTCGAAATGCTTTGCGTAACTTTATAATTTCTGGTGATCATAAACTCATTCTCGATTTAAGAGGCAATCCTGGTGGATATTTAGATGCTGCTTGGGATATGGCTTCATACTTCTTACCAACAGGAAAACTTGTTGTTACAGAGGATTTTGGCACAAAAGGCTCACCGAACATATACAAAAGTAAGGGTTACAACATATTTAACAACAACCTCCAGATGCTCATTCTAGTTGACAGTGGCTCAGCTTCTGCTTCAGAAATTTTAGCTGGTGCACTCTCTGAACAAGGTGTAGCAAAGCTTGTTGGTGAAAAAACCTTTGGAAAGGGAGTTGTCCAAGAACTCATACCTATAACTGATGATACATCTCTCAAAGTTACAGTTGCTCGATGGCTCACTCCAGCCGGTCACAACCTATCAGAAAATGGACTTGATCCTGCCTATCCAGTATCATCTGCTTCATCGACACCTACGAACGACCTAGTTACAAATAAGGCAGTACAATTACTGGATCAGCAGCCATAGACCAAAATAACTATTAATCAAGAAACGATAACCAAAAAGCCATGAAGATAATACTCCTTAAAGATATAAAGAATGTTGGTAAGAAATTTGATATAAAAGATGTGAATGATGGTCACGCGCTCAACATGCTCATCCCTAGAGGCCTCGCCATCGCCGCTACAGCCAGTGCTGTCAAACGCGTTGAAGCTGACAAAGCAAAGATGGCTGGCGAAATGAAAGTTCAGCATGAGCTCCTAGCTCAAAATATTAAAGCTATAGAAGCAACTGTCCTGACTATTTCAGGCAAGGCAAATGACAAAGGCCATCTCTTTGCCGGTATTCATAGCGATGAAATCGTCAAACAGCTCCACGCTCAAGCTCGTATCGAAATCGAACCTTCTTTCATCGAGTTAGCACACCCACTCAAAACTGTCGGTGACCATGTAGTTTCTATCAAAGCAGGAGGGAAGTCGGCGGAGTTGAAGGTGGTTATCAAGGCGCTTTAGGAAAAGTAGTAGGTAGAAAGTAGAAAGAAGCAGGGAGAAATAAAAAAGACTCTCAAAATTTCCAGAGCATCACCTTCTCAATTTTTACCGACATTTTACCAACAAAAAAGAGGGATAACTTTCCTCTTTTTTGTTTGCCCACTTTAGTTGACTAAAGTGACACGAAATTCAGCATCCTCTCGTTATCTAAGACTATCTCACGTGAACAATCTTCTTCCTTGTGATTGAGTTATTGAATGAAGTCTTGCGCTTTGTACCAAAAACGACTACGCCGTCCTTCATAGCAAAAAGTGTATCGTCCTTAGCACGAGCGACATTTGAGCCTGGTAGAACATCTGTACCACGTTGACGAACGATGATCTGGCCTGTTGTAGCCATTTGACCATGGTTAATCTTAACTCCTAGATACTGAGGATTTGAATCGCGACCGTTTTTTGACGAACCTGCTGCTTTTTTATGGGCCATGGTGGGGAATTAGGTGTACTTTTAATTAGTTTCTTCTATATTTTTTGGTTGTCTGCATAGGATAACACACGACTTTATTACTTGCAATAGCCTAGGCTAATAATTAGCTGACACCTCTAAAACTAGCCCATTTGAGCCAAAACAAGTCAAAAACCTGTAAAATGGCTAGAAATAAGGGTATTTTAGGTGTAAAATATGGCTCAACTAAGCCATATTATCGATGTTAGGGTCTTGACTTTATTGACGATAGGTGCTAGACTGTATCGTACAAGTTGGTTTAATGCGAATCTCATGGTTTACATTAAATCGCTTTTTAATTTATGATTGAACTTACAACAGGTATCGCATTTCTAGTTTCATCACTTTACGGTGGCGTAGCACAAAATGCGACAAACACATTAGTTTCAGTTTCGACAGCAAGCTCATCACAATCAAATATTGAACAAAGTACTTCTGAAGCACGCTTTATGGACTCAAAAGTCCTAGAGGCGTATATAAAGACACAGGACGCAGATGAGCCTATCCTAGTAGATATTGCTCGATGTGAATCAACCTACCGACAATTCGATCAGACTGGTAACATTCTTCGCGGTGTGGTCAACAAGGGCGATGTAGGTGTCATGCAGATCAATGAAAAATATCATGCTGATGACGCTACAAAGCTCGGGTATAACATCTATACAGTCGAAGGTAACGTGGCATTTGGAAGATATCTCTACAACAAGTATGGAAGTCAACCTTGGTCTTCATCAGCTCCATGTTGGGGTTCAGGTAATCAGTTGGCTTTGAAGTAATAGTAGTTGACTCTCGAATAAAATAATTGATTACAAGAAATAGGGAGGCCCCGCATAAACGGGGTTTTTCTATATTATAGCCATGTCGCACAATATATCTTTTTTCATTATCATATATTACAAATAAAGGGGTCGAGCCCCAGTACTTGATTTGATCTAGTTTGGCATCGGCACAGGATTCGGTAGCTTAGGTGCATCAGTCTGTACATTGGTAGGTTCACTATTTTTCATCTTGGTTAGATTGTCTATAGCTGGTCTCCAAATAAGACTAATAAATACATCTTGATAAAGATAACTTGCTGGCTGTTTCAAATATGTATCCCAGAACGTAACACTTGTTGTAGCTACATAACCAAAGTTATCCTGAGTTGTTGGATTATTAACCAAAGTGCGAAGACTGAAACCGTAGTAACTAAGAACTAACAGTGCGACGACTATGATAATTATCCACTTTATGAATCCCCTGCTGGAACTAGTATTTGATATCATTTGAGCTATTTGATTAATTAATCCTAAAGTAATCTTAATGCCATAATTATACCACACCAACAATAAGATGCTTATACGGTGGTGGATTGTTATAAGTAAGAAAGCGGGTTGAGATATGCACTAAAATCTGCAAGTGGAATAGTAGCGCCTTTACAATTCCTACTATTAACAAATTTGGTGATAGCAACACCTGCTGTAGCATAAACTCCGAAGTGTAAATGTGGTCCAGTAGAATATCCAGTATTACCACTCAAACCTATTATCGAACCTGTTGAAACAGTATCACCTATACTTACATCCTGAACTGAAAGATGAGCATACAAGGTTGATAGTCCGTCATTATGCTTTATCATGATCCATTTACCATACGATTCACACCCCCTATACAAATCTGTGTTACCAACACCTACAACTTGACCCGTAAGAGCAGCTTTAACTGGTGTACCAATAGATACACCAAAATCTACTCCAGTGTGACCTTTACCATTATAAATCTGTGGGTTAGCTGTCGAAAAATCCGTATTTCCAAAATACTGTGTTATACGAACAACATCTACTGGATATGACAGAACTCCTGATTCTGCATGAGGAATTTGAGTCCTTGCAACCGTTAAGTGAAGTGACTGCTCATATGATTGCATCTCCTGCTCAAAAGCATTTTTAAGTGCCATTTTTTGATCTAAAATCTTTTGATAAGCAGATTGTGATTGTTTCGTATCAGCCAGTAATTGATTCTTTTCTGACTCCGCACTGGCTATAGCACTTTGCTGATCATTTAGCTGTGTTCGCAAAGTTGTCAAATCTGATTTGGCCTTTTCTTTAGCTGTTTTATTATAATTAAGTGTCATCTTTGTCTTATTTAGACTCGAAATATCATCAAGCAAATTTGCAGACAATATTCCCAATTTATTTAAAGAATCCAAAGAGCTAGATATAGAATCATGCGATAAAATAATTTCAGGTAAACTTTTATCAGAATTTTGATTAAGTATAGCAAACGCACTACTGACAGAACGCTTGTCTGAACTAACAGTTTGCTCTGTATCTGATATTTGAGAATCTAATTTTTGAATGGAAACTTTTGCTGTAGCAATTTTATCCTCAGTGAGTTTGATCTGCGCTGTTAATTTCTTTTTTGTTAAGTCTAGTGATTTGATAATTGAATTAAGAGAATCTGCCTGTGAAGCTAATGTATTGATCTGTCCTTCGTATTGTAATATTTCTTTTTCAAGTGATTTTATATCTGCCGATCGTTGATCAATTTTCGATTGAAGATCTGTCGGTGTAGCGTTTTGAGTGCTTACATCCTGTGCATTAGCATTTCCAAATATAATTAATAAACTGGTTAAAACCAGCAATACCCCATTAACTAAATTTTTTTTACGCCAAGCGACGAATTGCATCTTGAATACGCTTTATTGTTTCAGCTTTTCCAAGGAGTGATGCAGAGACAAACGGATCTGGAGACTTATCCTGACCGGTTATAGATACACGAAGAGGCCAAAGAACATCACCTTTACCATTCGCTTCAACATACGGCCAGAGAGCAGTTTTAATTGATCCGGCGATAAAATTTGCGTCAGAATTTTCATCAGAAATTTTTTGAATCAAATCAAGCACTGCTGTTAAATGTTTTTTTACTAATTCTTTGTCGGGATTTTTTTTCCACAAAAGTCTATCGGCAGGGTAGTCTGAAATATGACCAATAAATGCCAACTCCCCTTCCCCAGTAAACAATTTTTGAGCATCACTCAAAATCGTAATTTTTTCGCGAATGAGAGGAAGTGTGCGTGGGATGATCAATGAGTTAGAGAAATCTTTTGAGGACATGAATGGTTTGAGTCGAGCCTCTAATTCAGAATCCGAAAGAAGCTTTATGTGTTCTTTATTAAACCAATCAAGTTTATCTTCATTGAATACTCCCCCACTTTTTTGAACCTGTGAAATATCAAACTTTGAAATAAGCTCTTTCATTGAAAATATTTCCTGTTCTGTTCCAGGATTCCAGCCGACAAGTGCTAGAATATTGATCATCGCTTCTGGCAGGTAACCCTCTCTCTGGTAATCCAGAATATCCTTTGCACCGTCGCGCTTACCAAGTTTTTTTGTTTTATCATCACGGAGGATGGAAGGCATCGTAACAAAAACTGGTGGAGTAAAACCGATGGCCTCGTAAAGGCTCAAATACTTCGGCGTACTTGAAATGAATTCTTCGCCACGAAGAATATGCGTAACACCCATTTCATAATCATCTATAATATGTGCGAAGTTGTATGTTGGAAAGCCGTCACTTTTCATGATGATAAAATCATCCTGTGCTTCTGGTCCAGCTTCAAGGTCGCCACGCGCAGCATCATGCCAGTGTGAACGAGCTATAGTTGGAGTTTTGAGACGAAGAGGTTTTGAGCCATCATAAGAATTTACGAGTTCAGCTATTTGACTATCACTTGGTCGATGCTCACGAAATAGAAATGGTTTCTTTTGTGCTTCAGCCTGCGCACGAAATCCTGCTATCTCTTCTATGGTATACGGATCAGGATATGCGTGACCTTTTGCAATAAGTTCTGATGCGTATTTCTTATATGAGGCGAGTCTCTCAGATTGAATACATGAACCAAATAGTCCAGGTTTGTTCGGTCCAAAATTCCAATCGATTCCAAGCCATGATAGTGAATCCTGTATATGTTGAACTGAACCAGCTACTTCACGCTCTTTATCAGTATCTTCTATACGCAGGATGAAAGTGCCATTATTTTTACGCGCCAAAAGGTAAGCAAATAGAGCTGTGCGCACACCACCGATATGCAGAAAACCAGTCGGAGATGGTGCGAAGCGAGTCACCACTGGCTTATTTACAGAATTATTTGCATTAGTATTCATCTAGTAATTATAACTTAAATACTGGTAATCAGTAAACAGATAACGGTAAACAGAAAATCGCAAGCGTTCCTGCGATTTTCTGTTTTATTTTTTGTCTCTTATTTACCGTTTACAAATCACTCTCGACTATCCCTTTATCTGTGAACTAACTGAAGCTGAGGCATGGAAGACCTTCATGATAACATTACCATTTGCATCTGTAAGAGGCTGATCTTTTGTTACATCAAATGTCTTGTTACCATTATCAGAATACATGACTGCATAATATGTTCCGCCGTCAATCATTGGCTGTGAGAGAGTGATTTTTCCTGGGTTTATGCCAGCGTCAAAGTATGTCTCACCAAGAATTTTTCCAGGAGTTCCAGCATTATCAGCATCTATTACAACCCAACCTGGGTTAGCAAACTGAGCTGAGTTTAGATAAACGACATTGCCAGGATATTGATCTGACATAACGATGCGGTTAATAGAACCTGAGACATTCGAATTATCCATAGTTGCAACAGAATTATCAGTTGATGTTGATGAACCCTTTCCACCGAATACCCAAATACCGATAATAATAAGGACGATGATAACTACTGCTGTTACGACCCACTGCCATGTTTTTATACCGTTTTGAGGTTGCATATGTGTAATTAATTAAAATTGATAAGTTGATAAATTCGACTGTGTTAAGACTGACATTATACCACCCCTATTTTTCATGTTCAAGAGCAATGTTAAGTATAGCTTCGGCTATTATAGTGGCGCTATCAAGCCGTGAAAAAGCCTTGGCACGCTCGCTCATTGTATTGGTGATAGCTGGTGAGCCGACGATTCGATTAATTTCAGAAATAAGAATGTGTGACGAAAGATTATTTTCTTCAATAACTGAAGCTGCACCAGTTGATGAATACGCCACCGCATTTGCTGTTTGATCATGACTAATAGAGCTTGGTAGAGGAATAATGATTGATGGTACACCCCATGCAGCTATTTCAAATATAGTTGAACCGGCTCGTGAGACTATGATGGTTGCAACACCAGAAGACATGCGCATAGCTAGCTCATCCAAATAATCAAAAGGGTGATAACGATATCCGTATGGATGATCCTTAAGTGTTACAGAAACAGTAGATTTTATTTCAGCGAGATTCGCACGACCAGTTTGGTGAATGATTTGGAATTTATTTAGCAGTTCTGGTAAAGCTTGAATAATTACATCGTTAATGTTCTGAGAACCCTGCGAACCACCAAGGACTAGAATAACTGGAATATTCTGTTCAAGATTTAAAAATTCAAATGCACCATTTTTTAGAGGATGAGCTATTTCA
>CAIUUK010000068.1 GCA_903902315.1 uncultured bacterium
AAGACCTGATGATACGAGTTATCTTTTCCGAACTCAGCATATCTGAAAATTCGATGCGGTATAAGTGTAAAAAAGGATTTCAAGCTCTCTCGAGCCGTTTCATCCCCTATGGTGACCCTACAGGGAATCGAACCCTGCTTACTGCCTTGAGAAGGCGGTGTCCTAGCCGATAGACGATAGGGCCGAATGCCAACACGACATTACGATGCAAAAAATATACCTTAAAATCAGCTTTTGAGCAAACTTAGCTAGGTCTACACCAGTTAATCTTATTTAATAATTTTTAACCCAACAAGACATCTTACCGAGCAAGCCACTCTTTTTCCTGACGAACTAGTAACCTATCAGCAAGTGACGGATCTGCCATGAGAACTTTCGTAATCTTTTCCATCCTTATTGATTGAGAACCTTTGATGAGAACAATGTCTCCAGTTTTAATCATGCCAGACAAAGCTTCGCCTGCTTCCATAGACATAGAAAATGACATAATATTTTCATTTAAGATTCCACTCTTCAACGCCTCATCTGCAATGGCTCGCGCTCTAGGTCCAACTGTTACGAGTATATCTGCATTCCCTTTTATATTTTTTCCAACCACACGATGTTCCTCTGCAGAAAAATGTCCCAATTCCATCATGTCGCCGAGTACTACTATTCTGCGACCAGAACATTCAAGTTCCTTCAAAGTCTCCATGCCAGCACTAACAGCATCTGGCGATGAATTATAAGTATCATCAATAAGTGTTGAACCATTTATACCAGCAATTAAATTCATACGGCCTTTTGGAGCTTCATATAGATTTAAATTTTTAATAATTTCAGTCAAATTAATTCCTCGAACTTTCGCTACAGCAACTGCAGCCAAAAGTGGATACATAAATGTTTGACCAATTACTCTTTTTACACTTATAGGTTCAATGGCAGTCGCAGTAGCATCGTCAACAATTATATTAAAATGAAAACCCTCTGGCACACCAGAGCTATTATATGAAACCTCATATTTTTCTCCTCGAATAACTGAGCCTTGCATAAGACCAAATGAACTAACTCCAATTCCCTTCTTTTTTAATTCCTCTCCCAGAGCAATGATTTTCGGCTCATCTGCAAACAGCACCGCCGTTCCGCCCGGCTTGACCGCATATGCCAATGAGGATTTTTCTTCAAAAACTTGTGTCGGAGATTTGAAAAACTCGACATGCACTGGTTTATCGCCAACCTTGGTGATGACGGCGATATCCGGTCTGAGCCATTTTACTATATGTTTAATGTCGCCTGGGTGATCAGCCCCTATTTCAAGGATCAGAATCTCGGGATATGCGCCGCTCTTTTTTGAACAAACAATCAAAGAAAAACCTGTGCTAATATTTTTCATCCAACCAAAGATGTTCCTCCACGCTGTCGGCACACCGATGATAGTCAGTGGCAAACCAAATTCGCTATTCAAACTCTTTTCACTTTTACGAACATGACCTGACCCAGCAAGAGCAGAAAAAATAGCGTCTTTTGTTGCAGTCTTGCCGACACTACCAGTCACTGCAATGATAAAAGGCTTGTACTTTTTTAGTATCAGCCTTGATTCGATCATTAGGATCGCTATGATGATTTTCTTTATTATCTGCATTTCTGTTTATTTTCCTTTTACCAATTACTGTTTACCGATTACCTACACATACCTTCATAGCTTTTTCCTACCTATCCGGAGCGATACTGTAGTAGTTTATCAGAAACTTAGCCAAGTCGTCGAATGGTTGTGTGAGCGTCGCTGAAGCGTACTCCGCTCCCTTTGGATAAATCTGATACAAGAAAATAATGAATTTTGGATGATATGCAGGAAAAAATCCAAAAAATGAATGTAAATATCGATCTTTATAATATCCACCATTTACATGATCCGCAATTTCAGCAGTTCCTGTTTTTGCGGCAATCGTGTAATTATTCATTTTAACTGCACCATTAGCTAGTTTTGTATCAACTACAGTTATGAGCATACTTACAACATCATTCACTGTCTGTGGTTTCAGAACTGGTCCTTGTTTTGGCCAATCGAGCGTCTTCTTTGTGCTATCGAGATAATCTATTTCCTTAACCACATGCGGAGTCACTAAATAACCACCATTTGCTAGTACCGAGAGCGCTCTAGCCATCTCCACAGGTGACACAGCTATACCTTGACCATATGAAGCCGTTGCCACATCGATATCTTTTCCTTTTTTAGTCAAATTACCTATAATTCCAGTTGCTTCATTTGGTAAATCTATACCAGTCGTTGAACCTAAACCAAAACTAGTAAAATACTTTGAAATATCATCCTTACCTACTTTAAGAGCAATGTATGATGCACCGATATTAAGTGACTGACTCAAAATTTCCTGCATCGGTATAACGCCACGAGCCTTTCCGTCATAGTTACAGATTTTTTTCTTATCTAAAGTTAAACAACCCACATCATCATATGTAGAAGTTTTAGTAATTACACCTGTATCTATGCCAGTTGCCATAGTGAGAGGCTTCATGATGGAACCCATTTCATAAACATGTTCAACTAGTGGATTAGACAGAAGTGACACATCAGAAATATGTGAAAGTTCATTTGGATCAAATGTTGGCAAAGATGCAAGTGACACAATCTCACCTGTTTGTGGATCCATAACTATTCCGCCTATGGAATCTGGGTGCCATTGTGCATCGGTATCTGCTAGTACTTTTTCTAGATACGCCTGTGCCGTTGGCTCAATAGTAGTTACAATATCACCTTCTGTATTTGCATTATCACTAAAAACCGAATCGATTCCACTGAAAAGATCTGCAAAAACATTTACAGTTGAACCTTGACTGGGATGATTAAGCACTGAATCATAGGATCTTTCTATGCCATAACGACCTTTGATAGCTATAGTAGTCGTTGCATTTGAGTCCTGACCAATTACACCCAAAGTTTGTGACGCCAAAACCCCTCCTGGATATGAACGCCAAGCTTCAGTCGCTACTCCTATACCTGGCAATTTTAACCCTTGGATACTTATCGCTTTTGTATCATCTAATTTGTGAACTAATTCAATATATGAACTCGAAGCATTTACGCTTTTATTAAATAAACTACGATCTATAGTTATATACTGTGAAATGGCTTGATATGCCTGACTTGCACTAGTCACCATTTTTGGATTTACATATATAAAATACCCTCTAGCTATAGACGCACCTATGACATGCGTACCATCTTTTGATTGAAAAAATATTGAACCTCGATCAAAAACAGAGATTGAAGGTTTTGCATATTGCGATTCAGCTCGAAGTGCATATCCATGACCACTCAAAATTTGAACTCTATACAACGCAGACAATACAATTCCACCGGCAATACATATGCCAATCATAACAAGACGGATTCGCCACCGAACTTTAAAATTCATAATTAAAACGAATGCCCAGATAATGCAACGCTACCCAGAGAAGCTGAACCGAGTGAAGCTGTGCGTGGAATGTATACAGTAACTGGACTAACCTTCATATCATGTGCAGTCAAAGCATTTGGAGAAGCCAGATTTGCAAGTTGAATATATTTTGATCCAAGTGTATTAACAGAATTACTAAGTGCACTAGAATTTGCTCCAATATGTTCTGCAATAATCGTTCTAGAAATTGCACTATAGACATTTAAACCGTACCAAGCAATAGCCAAAGCACAACCAACACAAAGCATACGCATAATGTTCACGCGGTATGTATGGATCGTTGTATATGTTTGTGCTAATGCTTTAGTCATATGATTTTTCTGATTACCGTTTAATGTTTACTAATTACTAATAACTTTTTCTCTAATATTCTCAGTTTTGCGCTTCTCGATCTTGGATTCTCTGCTAACTCCTGTGGTACTGCTGTGACTGGTTTCTTTGTTAAAATGTTTGCTTGACCAGCTTCTTTTTTTTCTTTAAAAAATTCTTTAACGATACGATCTTCTAGGCTGTGAAATGAAATGATTGCCATTCTTCCGCCAGGTGCCAATCTCTCAAACCCTTTTTTCAAACCTTCCTTGAGTGCTCCCAACTCATCATTTACCGTTATCCTGAGCGCTTGAAATGTTTTTGTTGCTGGATTAATCTGTTTTTTTCCAAATGATTTACCGAATGAGCGGCTAGTAAACTTTGGAACTGCACTCTTTACTATCTCCGCCAATTCCATGGTCGTCTCAATCTTCTTTTTTTCGCGGTATTCGACGATTCGTTTTGCAATTCTACGAGCATATCTATCTTCTCCATATCCAAAAATAACATTTGCAATATCTTCTTCTTTCCAGCCATTAACTATATCTCTAGCAGTAAAAGGATAAGTTATAGGATCACCCATGGTCATCAGTAGTGGTTCATCTTTTAGGAATGTAAATCCCCTACCAGAATTATCCAACTCGTCCGAAGAGATACCTAGGTCAAGAAGGATGAAATCGACTGCCTGAATCTGATTCTTATCGAGGACTTTGTCTAGGTCACGATAATTCTCAGTTTCAAGAACCAATTTGTCGGTTTTATCTGCGAGCAATTCCTTGGCTCTTGCTACGGCAGACGGGTCTCTATCAAGACCGATAATACTTATCTTTTCCCCACTGCCAGATTTTGTAGCACTTTTCTGGAATGCTTCAGCCAACGCAACTGCATGTCCTGCACCGCCTAAAGTTCCATCTAGATACCAAGTCACCTTGCCGGCGATAGGCTCAAATGATTCTAAAATTTCATGTAAAAGAACTGGAACATGGACACTATTATCTTGATCTGTACTTAAATTTTGCACTTTTAATTAACCTTGAAAATTAACCCTTTCTATATAACTCCTGCCGACGCTAGTTTTTCTGCTATAACATCAGTCTTCTTACCAAACTCTGCACGATATGCTGACCAAACTTCTGCATTCCAGATCTCTAGGCGATTCATAACGCCGATGATCGTGGTTGCGAGCGTAAGTCCTGCATGCTGTCTTAAATTCTCTGGTACCAATATGCGCCCGATAGAGTCAACATCCGCCTCAACCGCCCGTCCGATAATCAGGCGGTTGAAGTTTCTGTTGTCGGTTCTTAACATCGAAGCATTGTTGTCCGATGACAAACGACTCGCAAAAGTATTCCACTCCTTCACTGTGAATACGAACAGACAATTGTCTATGCCTGGCGCAATCACAACGGTCGACCCCAATTCCTTGCGGAATTTAGCGGGGAGCGAAATGCGACCCTTGTCATCGAATGTATGCTGATGTTCTCCGATTAGCATATAGTTTATAGCGAGAATTGCGGTACTTTTTCAGATTGGATATTGTCACGAGTGACGCCATCGATCTGAAATTTCCTACTTCTTCCCACTTGTCTACCATTTTACACCACTCTATATATTTTTGCATGCAAAGTCATATGTGGATAACAGGTGCATAAATGAAAAATACGCCTACGGTAAGGCGTGAAGAGCGATCCAAAAGATCAAAAGTCTGGGCTCAGTAAGTTACAGGAAGTTACAGGAAGTTACATGAAGTTTCAAGAAGTTATAAGAAGTTACATGAAACTACAACATGAAATGCTCCACTTTAGTTGACTAAAGTGTGTAGTTTTAAACTTTTAACCGCCACGTGCAGAATCCAAACACTTATGAGACAAACGTTTACGAAGCAAACACTAACGCGCGAATAATTATCAACCAAAATCGCCACCCAAAACTTACCAGCCGGACCTAAGGAACTTTAAATATGATCACTTTAGTCAACTAAAGTGGACGAATTTGTTAAACTAATTAAACCAATAGCCTTGCATTAAATAATCTAACTCAAAAATATTAAAATATGAAAAAATACAAACGACCACCACAGGACAATGACAGCCCATGGGCCATAGATCCAGACACTTTGATCAACTGGAATACCATGGACGCACATCGACTAGCTAAAGCATTTATGACTTCAGCAGAAAACATAGACTCATTACGACTGTTCCTGGACGATCTACTTACAAAAAACGAAATTGAACAATGTATAAAAAGAATTTATGCTGCAAATATGCTAGCCATAGGAATGCCTTTTAAAGTTATCGCGCAAACATCTGGATTAAGTTCTACTACAATTGCACGTATCTCAAGACAAATCCGCCACAAAAAGAACGGCTACTGCTCAATCCTGCGAAAAATGTATCCAAGTGGCATACAATATCTGGATTTAAGTTAATTCCTCGGCTTCATCAACGGAAACAACTGTGTCTCACGCAAAGTTTTGCCAGCTAGAATTGCGAACAATCTCTCACCGTGACCCCAACCACAAGCAGGAGGCATACCATGCTCAAGCATTTCTACAAATTCATCATCAGACATCATCGCTTCAGTATCACCTTTCTTCAAAAGTTTCTCTTGTTCTTTGAAACGAGCCAACTGATCTATCGGATCATTTAACTCTGAATATCCACGACCAACTTCACTACCAGCAATGATTGGTTGGAACATTTGTACAAATGGCTTCACATTTCCGGCGACATCTATGACAGACTTAGCAAGTGGTGCAACGAGTACTGGGTGATTCACCAAAAAAGCTGGACCAGCGATCTGTTTTCTACAATATTTCCAAAGACTATCAGTCAAACGCTCTTTGTTATCTCCTTCATATTTTACACCAAGTTCCTTCAACTTTTTCTTCATATCACCTTCGTCAGCCTTCAAAATATCTAAACCAGTCTGCTTTAATATCTCGTCTTTATAATCAATACGCTTCCACTCATCTGCCAAATCAAAACTCAAACCATTACTAACAAATTTAGTAGTACCAAAAACTTCCTCTGCGATTTTTCTATACATTTCTACGACAAATTTCATACCATCTTCATAATCAGCATATGACCAATAAAATTCCATATTTGTAAATTCCTGAGCATGCTCTGGGCTTGAGCCTTCATTTCTATATACCCGACCTATTTCAAAAGTTTTTGGAAAACCTCCAGCCATAAGCCTCTTTTGCCAAAGTTCTCCTACAGAAATGCGCAAAAATACATCCAAATCAAAATCATTGTGATGCGTTTTAAAAGGTGTAGCTTCAGCACCACCAGTCGTCAATTCCAGAGTTGGAGTTTCAACTTCCAGAAATCCGTGATCCTTCATGAAAGTTCTCGTCACATCCCAAAACTTCGCCTTTTTGTAGAAAATATCACGCACCTCACTATCCATGATGAAATCCAGATATCTCTTACGAAGCTTCTCGTCAGGATCAGTTATGCCGTGCCACTTTTCTGGCAAAGGCAACAAAGACTTTGAAGCCATTGTCCATGAAGTAACTAAAATACTCTGCTCTCCCCTTTGCGTCGTGAAAAAAGTTCCAGTAACACTTATGATATCACCTATATCTACAACACTCGTAAAGAAATCAAAATTCATCGCAGGCTCTGTGCCAACCAAAGAGTCTTTCTTTATAACAGCCTGAAATGTTGCTTTACCATCATCGAGAACCACGAAAAGAATTGCACCTTGACCACGAATTGCTATAACACGACCAGCTAAAGAAAATGTTTTATCTACATTTTTAGAAAAATTTGCACGCGCATCAGCCAAACAAAAATCTCGGGGTACTTTAGCTGGATACGCTTCCATTCCAGCTTTCTTGAGTAACTCAAGTTTAGATAAACGAATATTTCTTAATTCATCGAGCGATGAAGATTTTTGTGTAGATGACATGAGGCAAGTGTATAACGACTATCCTAACGACGCAACCTTATAAGCAATTAACCCTTTTGGGGTCTGAACACTAACTTTATCACCTTCTTTGTGACCAATCAAAGCTGAACCTAGAGGAGATACATTTGAAATCTTACCGGTAGCTGTATCAGCTTCTTCTGAACCTACAATAGTAAAAACATGAGACTTATGTTCTATACCACCTTCCTTTTCCAATCGAACAGTTGAACCAACACTGATAACTGCTCCACTATTTACCTTGGTAATAACGGCATTTTTCAAAAGGTTTTCTATGTAACGGATACGATCCTCGACTTCACCTTGTTCCTCACGAGCTTGGTGATATTCGGCGTTTTCAGAAAGGTCACCAAGTTTTTTTGCGTATTCAAGATGTTCAGCTACCTCCTTGCGTCGCTCTGTTTTCAAAAACTCAAGTTCATTTTTGAGCTCTGAAAACTTCTCACTGGTGAGATACTGTGTGTCTGTGGTCATAGAAAATGTATACTACTATTAGAGCATCTTGTTAGTCAACATACTCATCAACTTAACCGCACTGCCCTGTGCTGCCTTTGCATTTTTTGAATTAACGAAATCGTTCCATTGATTAGTCAAATTTGAATCATGAATTTGACGAATATCATTTTCCAATTTAACGCGATCATCAAAAGCAATCGTTCCTTGTGTATTGAGAACAATATCGATGAATTCCTTTAGGAAACGAGCGGATTGGATACGAGCAGCGTCTTGATCTACAGTCGCGGCAGCCTGATCAGCCTGTTGTTTTATTCCTTCAGTATATTGAATACTGAAAAATATGTTACCAGCCACCAGGATGAGCATGAGGAGATTGGATACGAGACGAGTCTTATCGAAAATGCCAGATTGTAGATTCATGTGATTAATTTAATTGATTAAGATAATAATGATAATTTATAAGCATATTATAACATGTTAATGGAAAGCCTTTCCAAACCATGTGGATATATTACTCCAATTAGAGGACTTCACTCTAGCTGAAACATTCTGTACCGCCGTTGTTGAAGTAGCCACATTTATAGCCAATGGAAACGCCGCGGAACGACTTGAGAAAATATACCTTCCAGGTTGAGTCGGCATTATGAGTGACAAAGTCGAATCACCTTTACCATTCTTTGGCTTTACAAATGTATATGTAACACCATTAAACGTTGCAGTTACATTACCTTTTGTGGTTAATGGCAATAAACTGATAGTAACACTCTGCCCTGCGGTTAGATTTGCTTGTTCAAGCAAGATGTCACCACCTGTCTGAGTTATAAGTGATATCGGCAAAGTCGTTGTACCCGATGAAAGCTCTAATATTCCTGGTGCTGTTGTGGTAGCTGGTAGACTGATTGGATTCTTTTTCAATGTGACCAAATCTTGTGCATGAGCCAAACCTACTCCGGCCATGAAATTAGAGAGCTTTGGCGAACTCTTGAGTATTGAGTATATAGGATCTGGTAATGGCTCAAACAAGAAATGTGTAATGGGATCGACAAACGAGAACGAGCCTTTTCCTTGACCAAATGTTGGTAACGGTTTAAGTACAAGCTTTGGAATAGTGTTAACTGGAATTGTTATTCCATAAATCGGAGTCAATCCACCTGAACCTCCACCAGCTGGAGATGGATTACTTGGAGCAGGATTATTTGGTGGTGGGTTATTATTATTATTATTATTTCCACCATTTGTTGGAGGAGTGTATGTATTATAGTGACATGAACCATCGTTTATAGTTGCATTTACATTATAGTTTGTAGCACTTGGATCAGTACAACCACGAACTTGTGATTGGGAATATCTACATGAACCATTATCTATAGTTGCGTTGGAGTTGTAGTTTGATGCACTAGGGTCTGTACAACCTGATACAGGTGAGCTATTTCCTCCACTACCACCAGTATTTTGCTGACCACCACCACGATTAGGGCCACCTGTGCCATCATTTGTTGTTTGTGATGTAGCCACAGAAGTTCCATCAACATTGATTGATCCACGTGCACCACCAAAACCATAGTCAGTTGAGTTTCCACCATTAGCTATAGCAGTCGATACAGTTGAATGATCAGTTAAATTAATCGTGCCACCATCCTGCGCATCACCAGCAGCATTTGCACCGCTGACATCTACAGTTGAAACTGTCGAGTTGGCGATGTCGATCGTAGCACCAGGTGAAGAGATGAGACCGCTGGCAGTAAGATTATTAATATTAAAGTTATAACCATTACCGGTGATAGCTATTCCAGCCAATTGAGTTGTGTACATACTGGTGACCTCGCTTGGAGAAAGAGCACGTGTCCACAAAGCAGTCTCATCGAGCAATCCTGTGTAATAACCATAAATTACCCCCCATGCAACAAACCCGTTACCGAGCCCTATGTCAGGCTGAGATGGCGCAGGTGCTTGTCCGCAAGAATAATTGCCCTGAGCAACTTGGATACCGTCGATATAAAGAGTCTGAACGCCTTGTTGATATGTACCAGTGATCAGGTGCCAATTATTCGCGTCTGGCAAATTACCGCTTATAGTACTTTGGCAACCCCAATTTTGACCAGCCGTAAAATTAATTTGGGTACCATTATTGGTAAACCAGGTGTTGAACTGACCAGAAGTATAATTATAGTCATTATATGAAAATACCATTCCAGCTCCAGAAATGTCTTTAACCCAGGTCGAAAGAGTGTAATCATCACTCGAACTAATATGCAGATTAGCCTCAGAATTAGTAATTCCTGCGTTTCCATCAAACGAGAGGGCGTTGTCGATGAGACCCGAAACACTCGTTGGCGCATCACTTATAATTGTCGTTAGATTATTACCTTGTCCAGAGGAATCGTTCACGCTATTACCATTACCTGAAAAATTTTCCATGTGTCCCAGAAAGGCGTTCCCCGTCATATCCATCCAGCCATTTGATGAAGCGCTATCGGGAAGTGGTAAAGGGGTATGACCTACCGTGTGTCCACCGCCATCAATCACAACACCATTACTCTCTATATCACAAGTATTTGAGATATCACCGTTAAGTGTATATGTTCCTGGCAATATGAGAGATTTCGTACATGTTGTATATGATCCAGGAACACTATCACCTACGAAACTTCCACCATTCATAGTCGTGAATGTTGTCGTCGTTGAAAATGTTGCCGAGTTGTCGATCGTCACAACCGAATCATCAGCTATCAAAGTCCACGGGCCAGTCGCGGCAAAATTAAGAACAGTAGTCGTACTTATATTCCAATGACGGGTCTGATTTCCTTGAATGGTTCCGTTATTTTCCGTCAGATTATTATAGAAGACTGCGTCGTTGGCAATTGTTCCATTATTGTAACTAGTGTCATTAAATGTAGCAGTTCCTGATATAACACCAGCACCAGAAGTATTGAAGCTCGTATTGTTGAATGTTGCCGAGCCTCCTATTATTCCATTATTACCATTAGATGAAGTATCGTTGAATACCACATCTCCAGTAACAAGGTTATTGTTTAATGAACTATTATTAAATGTGGCATTGCCAGATATAACACCGATATAACCGTTAGCTGAACCATTCATAAATGTCGTATTACCTGAGATTGTTCCACTATTGATTATATTTCCACTAAAGGTTGTGCTACCAGTCACGCTAAAATATATACTTGAGTGATTTGCATTATACAGAATAATACCGGTTGCGCTTGCATCTATTCCAGTCGGAACTCTCCACGTAGTTGTTCCAGTATCAGCAGTTGGTACATAGTTACCAAGTGTTATAACTGACTCAGTTGTCGAAGCCACTCTACCTAATGGAACAGTTGTACTTGCATCGCTATACCAGTTAGAGACTGTAGTCCATTGTGTGTTTGATCC
>CAIUUK010000069.1 GCA_903902315.1 uncultured bacterium
AGGATAGGGAGGGAATTGGAAATAGCGGGATTTAGGTAAAAGAAAAACCCGCTGCGACGAGTCTTTTGAGACTGTCGAGCGGGCAAGGTTTACTTGTTTTAGTTTTCCTCACAGTTACCGTGGAAAAAACGTTTCGCGTATTTTTCACTTTCTTCCCACTCCTCAAAGAGACGAGTGGTGCTTGCAAAGATAGCGAGTGTGCCTTCGGTGGTGGCGGCCTTTGCTGGACCGCAATCCATATAGAAGCCATTGGAGATAAAATACTGCTTCAGCAAGCTTGCTGGAATCCCTGGGTTACTTCTCGGCTTTGCACGGAGAAGTTTTGATTTCCGTATGGTCAAAGCCACGCTATCTTGCGTTATCACTTTGATCCACGGTTCAACCTGTTTTGGATCGAGATTTGCTTCTCGTCCCAATGCCCTGAAATAATTCAGGTCGTGGCCGCTTTTGAAGCGGGTGTGTAAAACTGCGGCTGTAATGTCATCAAGTTCAGGCTGGTCTGGAATACGTGTTCTCATATTATTATTGTTAAGTTGGTTGCATCTCTTAAAGCATAGAGAATATGCCCTTAGAGATACAGCCAACTCAATAGATATGTCAAAAAACTATTACGAAATTAAAATAACATAATAAATATTATATGTCAAATACTTCTAGGGCGGATTCAAACTTCAGAACCAAAATACAAAAGAGCGCCAAGGTATTTGGTGCTCTTTTGTATCGTGCTCCTCGGGTAGGATTCGAACCTACGACCAACTCGTTAACAGCGAGCTGCTCTACCAGCTGAGCTACCGAGGAATGTTTTGAATTTTCAAGCGAATACTGCCGATGCAGTGCCTCTTCAGTAAGAGGTATGTCAAAATGTACCATACATTGTTTCTTAAATCAAAACCTCGTATATTGTAACCATGTATATAAAAGTCCGCGTAATTACAGATGCTCCAAAAGAAGTCATTCAAAAGAACGAAGATGGCATAATCGAAATGTACATTCGTGAGCCAGCTGAGCGAAATTTAGCTAATAAAAAAGTCCTAGAAATAATCCGAAATATGTATCCGCACCAAGCGGTGCGCATGATAAAAGGTCATCATTCGCCAAGTAAAATGATTTTGGTTGGTACCGAGAGCGATTAATGATTTTGATTGCACCAATCTTGATTCTGGCAAAGTAATAACTATAGAGATTGTGTAAGGCAAAACAATCTTGTCCGTCTCTATCTGTATAAGTTATAATAGATACAGAACGACATTACCAGCTGATCGTAATCATTCATTTCCATGAATATAAAAATAAAGACAACCGGTATCTCACTTACTCCAGCCATCTCCGAATATGCAGACAAACGTTTAATTAAAATTTCCAAAATAATTGGTGGTGACCCTTCATTCATCTGCGACCTAGAATTAGCAAAGACAACCAATCATCACAAAAACGGCGATATTTTCCGCGCCGAGATGCATATCGTTGGTAAAGGCAAGGATCTCTATGCCAGCGCCGAAGACGCAGATCTTTACGCAGCTATAGATGCTATGCGCGATGAAATAATCCGCGAACTTCATGCAAGCAAAGGCAAAAGACTTTCATTTATTCGCAAAGGTGGCGCTCAGGTAAAATCAATGATGAAAGGTATGTGGCCTTTTAGTAAAAAGGACGCGGAATTATAAGTAGCCCTGTGTGAAGGCATCGTAAGACATTTCTTTTTTTCCTTCAGGAATAACTTTGTTGATTACGAGTTTTCCAGTTTTGTCATCGCCAACGAATGAAGCTTGGGTTATTTTGACGCGGATTTTTTGTGAGGCGCCGGCGGAGTCGCTCGAGTTATTCACATTTGTGCGCTCGATGAAGAAATACGCTTGGGGCCACTGGTGATAGGCTTGGATTTTTCGGAATATGTCATATGCCTTTTTTGAAGGAATGACTGCGGGATTTTTTAGTTCATCGACTGGTAGCGAAAGTTCGGCGTCTTCTTTATTGATCTTTTTTGTGTAGGTAGCTTTGGCGTGATCCTGCTCTTTAGGTGTTATTTTTCCCGCAATCCAATCGGGAAGAATGTCGGCAAGCAAATGGGCGCCGACGATAGCCATCATTTCCTCAAATTCTTCATAGGTTGGCCAGCGCAAGATGAATGCGTCTTTTTGGGCGATGATCGGTCCGTGGTCCATCTCAGCATCGAGTTGCATGATGGAGACACCAGTTAGTTTTGCGTCGTCGAGCATAGCTGTAGGCAATGGTGATGCTCCACGATATCGTGGAAGGAGAGATGGGTGGATGTTGAGAGTTTTGTGTGTCGGCATCTCGATGATTTCGTTTGGTATGATTTTGCCATATGACGCGACGATGAATAGGTTATCATGATCAATGATCAATTTTAAATTTTCAATGAAGGTAGAATCTAATTTAGCTGGATCAGCAACTTTGATGTTGTTTTCAATCGCCCAGGTCTTTACGACATTTGGTGTCATGACAAGTTTACGACCCTGAGGCTTGTCAGGGGCTGTGACGATAAGTGAAGGTGTGTAACCGAGTTTTTTTAACTCATTCAAGACGATCACTGATAGGCGCGAACTGCCAAAATATACGAATGAAATTTTTTGGTCATTGATCATTGCGTCATTGTATCATTAAGTTCTATTTTCCTTGAGCATGAGCTATTTCTTCTTCACTCATTTCCCAAATTTCCTCAGCCTTGTCGATAAAGAGGGTGCCGTTGAGATGATCGGTTTCGTGTTGAAAGATCTGAGCGAGAAGTCCTGATGCGCCGCGCTCAATCTTTTCTCCTTTTTCATTTATGGCTGTGATGGTTGCTCTAATGGAACGGGAAACTTTGCCATATAACCATCGAACTGAGAGGCAACCTTCTTCGAGGAGATCTTTTTTGCGCGATAGTTTTGTGAGCTTTGGGTTGATGAAAATGAGATTTGATGTATCGCCAGTGTAATCTTTGTCGGCTTTGGCAAGCACTTCTCCTGAGACCATGAAAATCTGAAGAGAAATTCCAATCTGTGGCGCAGCAATAGCAACGCCGTCTCTCTGGGTTGCCATGGCGGTTGCCATATCAACAAAGATTTTTTCCATCTCTGGTGTGCCGAGCATGGAGAGTTTCACTGGCTCAGCTTTTTTGCGGAGAACAGGGTCTTTTTGTTGGACGATATTATTAATCGGGTCCAGGTTTGAGTTTTTTGGTGAGCCTGTGGCTGATGAATCAGACATGGCCAAACTATAGCTATTTTTGAGGGGTTTGGCAATGAGGCAGGCGATGGTGTGGTTGCTGGCGTGGCTGCAGTGAGAACAAAGAATTGTAGTGTTGGATTAATTGGGTCTAATTTATTAAAAAACGATTTTTCTCATTAAATGTCTAGGGAAGTGGTGTCCTCCGCCAAACGCCCTTTTGAAAATCGTATAATCCTACGATTTCCAATCAGTTTTCGAATTCGATAATCCTAAAAAAATCGGTCGTTGTTTGCGAATGCGACGATTTTCGAGCCACTTTTACAAGTATGTTGAGGCATAAGTTCCTTTTTTAAATGAATCGCTACGAGCGACTCGGTCAATTTAATTCAGAATTACAATGTAAATGTGCAAAAGTCAACAAAATAAAATACGCACAGTTACTACAACAAACTCTCCGGATCCACTTTCACACTGACATTCTGCGGAAGATTGCGGAGCTTTTCGGCGAGTTCTAGGTCTGGCCAGTTTTCCGGTGGAACTTTGAGGAGGCCATGAATGATTGAATTGCCACGGATGGCGCCGGTGAAGGCAGGGAAAATATCTATCTCATAAGGCTCGACTATTTTTTGTATGCCAGCCATCTCTTCGGCGATGCGATCTTTTTTGCCTTCGATACTTATCTTTATCAGCGTCATAAAAGGAGGATATCCATATCGGCGACGCTCGCTGATTGTCTCGCGGTGAAAGTCGCTCAAATTTCCTTTGAGTGCATATTCAAAAACTTTTTCTTCCATGCGGCGCGTTTGGACGAGGATGCTCTTGCCAGCGAGAGTGCGGAGGCGGATGAGCGTATACATAATCTTTTCTGGTATGCGGAAATCTGGCAAAGCAAATAAAGAATCGAGAGAAACGACCGCACAATGATCGACGGTTTCATGGAGATGCAGAGAAGCTATCTCTGTGCCAAGTAAAATACTTCCAGGCTTTGAACGGAATTTTTCGAGAGTAGCGGAAATCTGGCGGTCAGTTTTGGTTATATCCGAATCTATTTTAAATATATCGGCATCAGGATATCTTTCACGGATCTCTTGCTCGACGCGGTCTAGTCCTATTCCAAGTGCGGTTAGACGCCAGCCTCCACAGAAGCGACAAACTTCATCAGCACTTCGGCGAACTCCGCAAACATGGCACATGAAAAAGTTTCGGCCAGCCTTACCATCTGGTCCGACAGATTTGGAAGCATGTAAAACAACTGGTGC